>CANRMU010000008.1 GCA_947631895.1 uncultured Bacilli bacterium
ACCTTTTTTACTTTGGTAATTAGAAGTTTTATTTTTATTAAGGAAAATTTATGTAATATAATGGCTGGTAGTGGTGTTAAAGTAATACATGGCGAATGCATTGGGAATATTGACCCATATATTGAATGGATAAAATAGTTATCTTACATTCCAAAATTTCAAAAAGAAAGAATCCAATACTTAAATTCTAAAACAGTCGAAGAATTAACATTAGAAGAAATTGATGAACTAAGAACATATAAATATCAAAAGAAAATGTTAGAATTATTTAAAATATATGGAACAAATAAAATTTCTAAAGAAGAATATATGGAAGTTTATAACTATATGGAATCCGAATCTATAGATAAATTAATGATAAGCAAATTATCTAAACAAGAGCTTAAATATGCAAAAGAACAAATACAGTATTTTCGTAAAATATCAAGTGAAGAATTACGAAAAAAAGTTAAAATTGAACAAAAAGAAGAAAATTATCTAAATTTATCTATGGTAGATTCTTATATTTTACATTTAATATCAAGAATTGATAATGCAAGAAATACCGCAAAACTTAATAATGATATAAAGCGTGAACTTGAAAAAAACGATATTATGTTACGAAAAAGCATTTATTACGCTGCTCATCCTTATAACTATTAATTAATTAATTTATTTACTTAACAAAGTTATTTTAGAATTACAATCAATTGATAATAAAGCAACATTATCAATTTTTTGTTGTTTTTCTTTTAAATAATTATTAAGCCATTTTATATTCTTATTAGCATTACTTAATTCTTCTTCATTTAAAACTCCATCAACAATTACTAAATAATTTAAAGTTTGTTTACTACTATTCTTCTTTATATTATTTTTTAAATCATTACTAGTAATAGGCTGTGAATCTCCTTTTAATAAAACTGACATATCACCAGAAGGTTCTAATAAAACACAATCAAGTTCATTAACATCAAAACACCCCTTTAACCTACATCCTTCTAAAACTTTACTAACATTTAATTTACACTTTTCTAAATTTTCAAAAATAAAATTATTATTAGAAAATAATACAACAGGTTCACCATCCATAACTTCCGATATATTATGATTATAATAAGAAAGCAAAGAAATAATATATCCAATTCCTCCAAAAACTATTACAGCTAAAATTCCATCATACAAAGGAGTATCAAGACTTATCACACTATCAGCCGCAATAGAACCAATAGTAATACTTAAAATATAATCATATAAAGTTAAATTCTTAATTTGTTTTTTACCAAGTAATTTAACAACAATAAATAATACTATGAACATAATTAAAGAACGTATAATAATTTCCATACCATCACCTAAAAATTAATATGTTCTAATCTTTAAAATTTATACAATCCTATTACCATCTTTTTCCAGAATAATAAGAATAATTACCCATATTTTCATATTCATTTAAATCAGATTGTCGATTTTGATTAGCCTTTTTTTCTATTTCTTTTAATTGTTCTTCAACATTTTCTTGATTTTCTTCATTCTTTAATTGATTTTGTAAATCAGTAATTTCTTTTTCTAATTTTTCAGCTTCTTTACTATACCCACTATCATCAATACTAGATGCACAACTATTATTATATAAATTATTTTTAGCTTCTTGTAATTGTGCATAAATTTCATTATAACTATTAGAACTAATATTTTTTATTAAACTTAAAGATAAATTAATTCTAATATCACATACTTTATTTTGAGGAGGATTTTTTTCTAAAGCTTTTTGATATTTTAATATTGCTTCTTCAAATTCATTATTTTGATATAAAATATTTCCATCATTATAATAGACAATATAACTTTCTATAAAATTTAAAAAATATAAAGATTTTACCATAACTCTATTATATATTTTATTATTATAATTTATAATAATAATTTCATTTATAGTAAAAGTCACAAGTAATTTAATTAGTATAATACTTAATGATATTAAAATAATTTTTAAAATTTTTTTCATATAGTTTTCCCCTTTAATTTATTAAATTCAATTATAATTAATATTAAAAGAGGCCATACTAAAAAATAATAAGTATCTTCATATGAACTTTTATCATTAGATTCTAAATTATTATTAATCATCTTTTTAATTTCCTCTAATTTTTTATTAATATTATTTTGTTTTTCCATATGAATATATTCTACATTCATATCATTAGCAATCTTTTTTAAATTATTTTCATCTATTTTAGATATTGCTTTTTCAAAACTATTATCATAATCCATTATATATTCTTCATTATCCGTAAATCTATCTTTAGCTATCATATATCCACCTTTATTAGTACCATATCCTAATACAGCACCATTTTTAATATATTTAGAAATATCTTTATAACTTTCTAAACTAGAATTATCAGTTATTTCACCATCACTTATAAAAAATATTAAACTAATTCTATCTTCTTTATCTAAAGAAGATTTTAAAGATGACATAATAGTTTCAATTGGCATATTTAATGAAGAACCTTTAGCAAATAATTCACTAATAGGTTCTATTATATCAACAGATTCTATAGTTAAATTAATATCTTTAGTATAAGGTATTATAACCTTGGCAGTATTATTGAAAGTTATTATGGAAAATCTTGCTCCATTTAATTTATTTATAATAAATTTACAATCTTCTTTAACAGCCATTAATCTTTTATCTGAACCATTATAATCTAAAGCATTCATACTTATTGTATTATCTATTACAAATAATACATCTAAATTATTAGTTAAACTTAGAGATTTATTAGAAGGAATCATAATCCTAATATTTATTAAAAATAATAGTATAACAATAGCTATTTGGCCAAAATTTTTCTTATTATTTTTTAAAATTATCAAAATCATTATTATACAAATTACTAACATTATCCAAATTGGTATAATTGGAAATAATCTCATTTAAATCACCTTCTTACTAATTAAAATAAATCCTAAAATAGAAATTATTAATATAATAAAAGGAATTTGAGGAATATCTACTTTCTTAGTTTGAGTTTGATTTTTTAATAATGATTTAGTTGTTGATTCAATATCTTTAACAATATTATCAACTGTTAATGTAGAATGTTCATAAAACTTTCCACCAGTTTTTAATACAGCATTTAAAAATGTCTCTCTATCTTCACTATTCATTATTTTTGTACCAATGCCATAAACTTTAATTCCCTTATTTTTACTTATTTGAGCTGCTTCTTCTAATGTTACAATTGGATTACCTGCTAAATCATTATCAGTTGATAAAATAATTATTCTTGTTCTTTCTTCTTCTAAATTAGAAAAATTATAGACACAAGACGCTAATCCATCTCCTATTAAAGAACTTCCTCTTGTTTCATTATCTTCTAATGTTCCACTATAAATATAATTCCTAACATAAGAAAAATTATCAATATCATCAGATGTTGAATTATTAGCTTGAATAGATTTTTTAATTTCTTCTAAAATACTAATAACATAATTGTAATCATCAGTTAAAGGTACTAAAACCACAGATGAAGTATTAAATATAGAAATACCAAATCTTTCCCCATTAAGTTTTTTTACCGTTTCTTTTAAATTTTCAACTAATTCTAAATTTAATTCATCAACTGAAGCCGAAACATCCATACATAAAAATATATCTCTATTATACTGATCATTATTAATTGTATCAATCTTTACTAATCTTGATATTAAAATAGTACAAGCTATAATACTACATCCAAATATTATATAAATAATTTTTTTTATTAAATTAAATTCTTTAACCTTCTTTTTATAATAATTAGAATTCTTTATATAATTAGTATTAGCTATTTTAGAACCAATTGTATAATTTTCTTTCTTTTTTTTATTAATAATAAAATATATAATTATTCCAATACTTATAATAATAAGAAAAAACGGATATCTTAATGCCATTTTTCTATCACCATCCTTGTTTTATTAATTGATTCTAAAATATTTCCTTTAGAAATTTTAGAAAATTCTGGATCATAATATTCACTTACTAATTGATATAAAATTGGCATATTTATTAATGATATATCTTTTAATGTATAATATTGCACTTTTATATTAGTTGTTTCATATATAAAATTTCTAATTATTTTACTTAATTCTTGATAAGCCTTTCTACTAGTTATTTTATTATTTTTTAAATCATTTAATAAATTATCTACTAAAGATAAATAATTATTTTTAATCATCATTAAATCTTTAGAATTAGGAATAATTAATTCTTCTTTTACTTTTTGTTTTTTAAAAAATTTTATTAATATTAAATCTATTATTATAAATATTATTATAATAATTATATACATGAATGAATATGAAAATAATGGTCTTAATTCAGTGGTTACTTGCATACTTATGTTCCTCCAATAATTCAATTATTTTAATATTTATTTCTTGTTTAGAACTTATAGATGTCATACAAATATTATTTTTTTTAAGCATAGATAAATTCTCTTTTAAAAGTTCTTCTCTTAATTGATGTTCTACTTCATTTAATTTTTTATCTTTTAATAAAAAATTAGAAACATATTCATTTAATGAAACATCAAAAACATTTTCGCCAAACATATAATTATCATTAATATTTATTAACATTACATCATGTCTTTGATTTAACTTTTTTAATATTTGACTTTTAACATTATCAATTCCATTCATATCAGTAACAATAAAAATAATCATTCTTTTAGAAATATTTTTAAAGACATATTCTAATAACTCATTTATATCAACATCATTCATACTTGCATATCTATCATATTCCCATAAATACTCTTCTAAATTATATAAATTATACTTAAAAGGTTTAAAATGAATTTTATCATCTTCTTTTAAAGTCATTCCTACATAATCATTATTTTTAATAGCCAAATAGCCAATCGTGCCTGCAATATATAAAGCAAGTTCTTTTTTACTTTCATGAAAATCTGTATCAGCATCCATCTTTTTTCCAGTATCCATAATTAACATTATATTATGTTTTTTTTCTGCAATAAATTGTTTAACTAATAAGGTACCACTTCTTGCTGATGATTTCCAATCAATATCTTTAACATCATCATTAATAACATATTCCCGTAAATTTTCAAAATTTAAACTTTTTCCTTTATAAACTGATTTATAAGTTCCATCTAAAATATTTGTTGTTTTTTTATTTGAATAGATAGAAATATTAGCTTTAATTTTATTAATATAATTAAGTTTCATGGAGTATTAACCGCTCCAAAAATTGCATCAATTATTTGTTCAACAGTTACATTATCCGCAATAGCTGAAAAGTTAAGCGATATTCTATGTCTCAAAACACTATATTTTAATTCGACGATATCTTCGGGAATTACATGAGTTCGACCATTAATTAAAGCTAAAGCTTTAGCACATTGCATAAAAGCTATAGTACCTCTAGTACTAGATCCTAAATTAATATATTCAGCTAAATTTTTATCTATATAATTTTTAGGATAACGTGTTGCTAAAATAATCTGTGAAATATAATTCTTTATAGAATCATCAATATATACTTTATCAGTTAAGTTTTGCAAAAATTTTAAATCTTCTAATTTAGATATAGCTTGAATATTATTAAATACCTTTTTTTCAATTCTATTTAATATTTCTATCTCTTCAGCCGCAGTAGGATATTGAACTTTTTCTTTTAGTAAAAAACGATCTAATTGAGCTTCTGCCAATAGATATGTTCCTTCTTGTTCAATGGGATTTTGAGTAGCTATTACTATAAATACTTCTGGTAATTTATAAATTTTACCATCAATAGTAATTTGTCTTTCTTGCATAGCTTCTAGAGTTGCACTTTGAGTTTTAGCACTTGAACGATTAATTTCGTCTAATAAAACAAAATTAGCATATATCGGACCTATTTTAGTTTCAAAACTATTATTAGAATAATTAAATATCTGTGTTCCTATTATATCGCTTGGTAATAAATCAGGAGTACATTGAATTCTAGAAAATTTACCATTTACAGCTTCAGTTAAAACTTTAGCGGCAGTAGTCTTAGCAAGTCCGGGAACAGATTCTAATAAAATATGACCATTTGCCATCAAAGCAATTAATAAAGATTTTTCTAATTTTGTTTGACCTACTATTCTTTGAGAATAATAAGTAAATAAGTTATTGATAATTACTTTACTACGATTTATTTCTTCTTGAGAAATATTATTTAGATCTTGATTCACCCTTACACCTTCTTTTTATTTTTTTACTACTAATAGTTTATATTATTTTAATAAAAATCACAAGTTTAATTATTAATATGATATATTTAATTAGGTGATTGTTATGGATAAAGTAAAAGATTTACAAAAAATGATTGATGAAGTTGATAACATTGTTTTCTTTGGCGGTGCAGGAGTTTCAACTGATAGTGGTATTAAAGATTTTAGAGGTAAAAATGGTCTTTATAAAATGAAATTAAAATATCCTGCTGAAGTGATGCTTAGTAGTTCAATGTTTTATAATGAAACAGAAGAGTTTTATAAATTTTATAAAGAAAATTTAAATAGTTTAGACATTTTACCAAATGCCACTCATAACTATTTAACTAAATTAGAAAAACAAGGCAAACTAAAAGCAATTATTACTCAAAATATTGATGGATTACATCAAAAAAGTGGCAGCAAAAATGTCTATGAAATTCATGGTTCAATTTTAAAAAATCATTGTTTAAAATGTCATAAATTTTTTGATGGTAATTATGTATTTCAAAGCGAAGGGGTTCCAACTTGTGATGAATGTGGTGGTCTTATTAAACCAGATGTTGTTTTATATGGGGAAAGTCTACCTGATTGTTTTAACAAAGCTATAGAAAAAATAAGAAATGCCCAAATGTTAATTGTTGCCAGCACTAGTTTAACGGTCGAACCAGCAAGTAGCTTAGTAAATTTATTTAATGGAAAATATTTAGTTATCATTAATAATGAAAAAACTAGATATGACTATAAAGCTAATCTAGTTATTAATGATAATTTAAAAAAAGTTTTTAAAGAATTAAAATAAAAAACTATTTTTTATATGAAATTTATTACTTAACACTTAACATAATATCTTCTAAATAATAGTTATTATAAAAATCATCTTTTTCAAGCTCTACTATCCACTTATTAATTTTATCTTTAATTTGCTTTTTAGATTTTCGATATGTAACTCTTAAAAACATTCCAATCATTGGTAATATATCAATAAACTTTTCATCTTCATTTAATTTATTAGTATCTTTATAAGCATTAATTATAGCTTGAATAATATTTAAAACTTCATCAAAATAATTACTTTTAATATATTGTTTTATCCGTTTTAAATATGAATCTGTTAAAGAAAAGTATTCATCATCTAATATTATTGAATTATATAAATTATTATAATAAAAATCATATTTTTGAATAGGATAATACTTTCTAAAATAATTTGTAAATGTATTCATTTCAAAAACCACATTATCCATACCTATATTTGATAATAAATATTTTTTAATTTCCTCTGCTGGTACTTTTTCTAAAATAGTTTTAAAATTACTATCTTGTTCTTTAATTTTTTCTTTTAATTCAATTTCAGAATAATCTTTATTACTAATAGCCATTAAAGTTGCATATTCATGTTTACAATTAAATGTACAAGGACAACTACAATTATAATCTATTCCTGAGTCTTTTACTTCTAAAACTACATTATAAGGTTTTAATCCATTGCCCATTACTTTAGCAATATATTTATTTTGACATTTAAATACACTTATAACATTATTAGAATAATAATATTCAGAACCTCTTTTCCTTATTTCATAATTAAAATCTTTATCATAATCTTTTAATAAATCTTCTTCATCTTTAAAAATTTTTTCATCTAATTCTGTATCAATTATCATCTATAAAACCTCCCTTAATCTTTTAATGATAATTTTTGATAATATTCATAACGTTTAACTGCATTTTCTTTATTTATTTCTAATAATTCTTCAGCTAATTTAGCATCTTTAATTTTTAAGGAATTATATCTTACTTCATTATCTAATAATTCTTTATAACGTTCAAAGTTAGGTTCTTTAGAATCCATAACTAATAAATTATTTTCTGGTAAATAACGCATTAATAAAGTGTATCCTACTTCTACTGCTAATTTTTGTTCTTTTGTTGTACAACTTAAACCACCTTTAATACCATGTTCAACACAAGGAGAATAAGCAATTATTATACTAGGTCCAACATGTTCACTAGCTTCTTTAAAAGCTTTAATCGTTTGCATAATATTAGCTCCTAAACTAACACTTGCTACATAACAATTAGGATAACACATGGCAATTTTAAATAAATCTTTCTTAGCATTTTTCTTACCTAAATCTGCAAACTCCGCAACTTGACCAACATGACTAGACTTACTCATTTGTCCACCAGTATTAGAGTATACTTCAGTATCTAAAACTAAAATTTTAACATTTTCATTACTTGATAGAATATGATCAATACCACCAAAACCAATATCATAAGCCCAACCATCGCCACCAATAGCCCATACACATCGTTTAGGTATATATTCTAATAAATTTCTTAATTCATTAGATATAGGTTTCATCGCTAATTGATTTTTTAAAACCATTGATTTATCAAAATCATTAAAGTTTCTTAATATTTCTTCTTGCAATTCATTAATAGCAGCATCAGCATTTTTAATACTTAATAATTTTTTTAAACGCTCTCTTTTTAGTTTATAACTCATATGCATTCCATAAGCAAATTCAGCATTATCTTCAAATAAACTATTAGCCCAAGGAATACTATAAGGCGTTGATGGCGCACTACCTCCATAAATAGATGAACATCCTGTTGCATTAGCAATTATAATTTCATCTTGGAATAACTGAGTTAATAATTTAATATAACTAGTTTCTCCACAACCAGCACAAGCTCCACTAAATTCAAAACGTGGTTTTAACATTTGACTTCCTTTAACCGTATATTTAGGAAAAATATTTGGATTAGTATAATTATTAAAATACCGATTAGCAATCTCTTGTTTTTCTTCATCATATTTACCAAAAGTTAATGCTTTTTGATTATTTTTACCAGGACAAATATTAACACATAAACCACAAGAAGTACAATCCTCTTCACTTATAGCCATGTAGTAATTGTATCCATCAGCTCCAACAGCAGGAATACCTATTTTATCTTTAACTAAAAATGGTCTTATAACGGCATGAGGACAGACTATTGAACACATTCCACACTCTATACAATTTTCTGGTTTCCATTTAGCAACTAAATTAGAAATCTTTCTTTTTTCAAATTTACTACAAGCATTAGGAAAAGCCCCCGTACTAACACTCATAACTTCTGATACAGGAACACTATATCCTAAACGATGATTCATTTTTTCAAACAAACTTAATTCTTCATTAAGATCAAAATCAGTATCTATATTTAAAATCGGATTAGTTATTTCTTTTAAGGCTTCACCAATAGCTTTTATATTGTTATTAACAACATCTTCCCCTTTAGTTTTAAACTGTTCACTAATCTTTTTAGATAAGATTTCACTAGCATTATTAACATTTAATAAATTTAAAACAACAATTTCTATTATTCTACTAATCTTACCTTTAAGACCATTTCTAGCCGCAATACCATCAGCATCAATAGCTAAAATCTTAATTTTTTTATTCTTAACAATTTCATTATCGGTTTTAGTCATTAATTTAAAACAATCACTAGCATTTTTAGTATTAATAAGTAAAATACTATTTTCTTTAGCTTCACTAAGTAAATGAAATTTATGAAAATAAATATCTTTAGTTACAACCATTATATCGGTATTAGTTACATAAAAAGGCGCATTAATTGGTTCTTTAGATATCCGTAAATGACTAATAGTTACTCCCCCACTTTTTTTAGAATCATATTCAAAATATCCTTCAACATATTTATTTTCTTCGCCAACTATTTTTAAAATATCTTTACTAGCTGATACCATACCATCAGAACCAAATCCATATATTTTAATTTCAGTTGCTGGTAAGGTTATGTTGTAATTAGTTACCTCTAAACTTAAATTAGTTACATCATCATTAATCCCAATTGTAAAATTATTTCTAGGATTTTTTTCTAACATATCAAATACAGCTTTAATATCTTTAGGAACAGTATTTTTAGAACTAATACCATACCTTCCTCCAACCACTAAAATATTTTTATCACTTAAAGCACTTAAAACATCTAAATACAAAGGTTCCCCAATACTTCCAGCTTCTTTAGTTCGATCTAAAACGGCAATTTTATGAACAGTTGAAGGTATTACTTTCTCTAAATATTTTTTAGAAAAAGGTCGATATAAATGAACACATATTAAACCATATTTTTTACCATTAGCATTTTCTTTATCTATAACAAGTTTAATAGTATCACAAACACTACCCATAGCTACAATTACACATTCGGCATCACTAGCCCCATAATAAGTAAATGGTTCATAAGAAGTATTACATAAATTATTAATTTGGTGCATATAACCCGCAACAATATCAGGTATTTGATTATATAATGTATTTCTAGCTTCAATAGTTTGAAAATAAATATCTTCATTTAAAGCCATTCCATATTCTACTTTACTACCAACATTTAAACTACGAGCTTTAAATTCTTTTAATTTATCATAGTCAAGCATTTCTAAAACAGCTTTTTCATCAATAGTGTTGATAACATTAATTTCATGACTAGTCCGAAAACCATCAAAAAAATGTAAAAATGGAAGCGAACCTTTAATAGCTGATAAATGGGCAACTAAAGCCATATGATAAGCTTCAAGAACACTTGAACTAGATAACATACAAAAACCAGTTTGACGGGTTGCATAAATATCAGAATGATCCCCAAAAATAGACAAGGCATTAGTAGCAACAGTTCGTGATGCGACATGGATAACTCCAGGTAAAGCTTCACCAGCAATTTTATACATATTAGGTATCATTAATAATAAACCTTGACTAGCTGTAAAAGTAGAAGCAAGACTTCCCGATAAAAGAGCCCCATGAAAAGCTCCAGCAGCTCCTGCTTCTGACTGCATTTCAACAACCCTTACTTGGTCATGAAATAAATTTTCTTTTTTCAAAGACGCTAAATGGTCAACATTACTAGCCATCGGACTAGATGGAGTTATTGGATATATACAAGATATCTCACTAAATAAATAAGCAGCTTCACTACAAGCCGTATTACCATCAACAATTTTACGCATAATAGTATCACATCCTCTATTAATTATTTTAACATAATATTGCTAAAAAAGATAACATTTAAGCCCACAAATAATTCTTGAATTTTATTAATTATTATGCTATGATGTATACAGATGAAGGAAACTTCATAAAATAAAAAAGGGATACATCTTGAAATTGTTCAGATGTCTTCCACAGATTAGTGAATAGCATCCGATAATTCAACTTACGTTGAAATCAGATGCTTTAATTTTAATATATAATTAATAGGTATATCGCTACAATTAATAGGAAAATTACCATATAAAGGAAAAATTCTCTTTTGGTCATAGTACCACCCACCCTTCATTTTTAAAATTTAAAAAAATAAAGGGAAAACATCTGATTTATTTCTTGACATATCCAATATCATTATAACAAACCACATAAATCAAATCAACATTTTAGCCCACAAATAATTCTTGAATTTTATTAATTATTATGCTATGATGTATACAGATGAAGGAAACTTCATACAATAAAAAAAGGATACATTTGGAAATAATTCAGATGTTTCCCATTTGGGATTGAAAAACATCCGAAATCAACAAATGTTGAAATCAGATGTTTTTATTTTTACTTTAGTATTAAAATAAAGATTAATACAAATAATACTAGAATTATTATATATAATAATAATATATAAAATGAAAATTCTTTTTTAGTCATATTAATCACCCTCTTTCATTTTTAATATTAAAAATAAATTCGGGAACATCTGATTTTTATTTCTTTTTGCATCCAATATCATTATAACAAACTATATAAATCAAGTCAACATTTTAGCCCACAAATAATTCTTGAATTTTATTAATTATTATGCTATGATGTATACAGATGAAGGAAACTTCATACAATAAAAAAGGATACATCTAATTATTCGTGGAATTGGATACTTTCCTAAAAAATTTTTTAATTTTAGAAAAAGCCCTTTAACACAAATGAGTGAAAAGTGCTTTTTTTTTATTTTTAGTTGCTTTATTTAATAATTAACATAAATATTAATATAAATACTAATATAAATAGAAATTTAATTGTACAATAAAAAGCATGTTCTCTTTTTGTCATATAATTTCCTCCTCCCATAATAATTTAATTATCGTGGTTGGAAAGCACCTAACACTAAATTAGATATATCGTTATTATTATAACAAACTATATAATTTGCGTCAACATTTTAGCCCACTAATAATTCTTGAATTTTATTAATTATTATGCTATACATATGAAAGAAACTTCATGCAATAAAAAGGATACATCTTGAAATTGTTCAGATGTTATCCCTTGTAATGGAATAAAGCATCCGATAATTCAACTTACGTTGAAATCAGATGCTTTTAATTTTTAATTTAGTTTATGTTTTCTCTTTAGTTTTGCTTTCTTAACATACTATTAATAGCAATAAAACAACATCTAAATTTCTTAAATAATTTTCTAATTTTCTATTCGTCCCCAATCAATCTTTCCTCGATTATTCTTTTCTAAAAACTCATTAGTTTTAGAAAAAGGTTTACTGCCAAAAAAACCATATCTAGCCGAAAAAGGAGATGGATGAGGACTCATTAATACTAAATGTTTAGGGTTTGTTATATACTTAGCTTTTTCTTTAGCAAAATTACCCCATAGAATAAAAACAATTGGTTCTTCTTTAAGATTTAAAACTTTAATAATATAATCAGTTAATCTTTCCCAACCAAGATTACGATGAGATGCTGGTGTATCTTTAACAACTGTTAAAACAGCATTTAAAAGTAATACTCCTTCTTTAGCCCATCCTGTTAAATCTCCATCATTTCTAATAGGTACTTTTAAATCATCATATAATTCTTTATAAATATTTTGAAGTGATGGCGGAACTTTAATTCCTTTTTGAACTGAAAAAGAAAGACCATGAGCCTCACCTACTCCATGATAAGGATCTTGTCCTACTATAACAACTTTAACATTACTATAAGGTGTTAATTTTAAAGCATTAAAAATATAATTCTTAGGTGGAAAAATAGTTTTAGTTTGATATTCATTATCTACAACTTTCATAAATCTTTTAAAACCATCACTATTCCAAATAATACTTAATTTTTCATCCCAATCATTACCTATCATAAAAACCTCCTACTTATGATATGTCTCATTATTATTAATTTTAAATGAACGATAAATCTGTTCTAATAAAATTCCTCTAAATAAACCATGTGGATAAGTTAATTTAGAAAAAGATATTTTTAAATTACAAGCATTTTTAATATCTTCATGAAGACCTAAACTACTTCCAATAATAAAAGTTATACATGGATATTTAATAAAAGTCTCATCTAACATTTTAGCAAATTCCATACTATCTAAACTTTTTCCTTCAATACAAAGAGCAACTCTAAATTCATTATTTTTAAAATTTTTATTTAAAGAATCTCTTTCACTTTCTAAAGTTTTTTCATCTTTTACTTCAACAATTTCTAAATCATGATATTTTTTAATTCTTTTACTATAATCATCTATTAATTCTTTTAAATAATTTTCTTTTATTTTACCCACGCACAATATCCTTATCATCACATACTCCCGTTACTTCATCAGCTTTAGCACACAATACATTTTTAAAATCTACTTCATATTCTTTAAAAGTTTCAAATAACGTTTCTAAAGCTTTTTCTTCAGTATTATTTTCTTTTGATAAATGCATTAAAATAACTTTTTTCGTATTATCTCCAATTAATTTAGATAAGTAAAAACTGCTATCTTTATTTGATAGATGCCCTAGTGTTCCCACTATTCTTTGTTTAAGCCAAGTAGGATAACTACCATTAAGAAGCATTTCTACATCATGATTACTTTCAAATAAATAATAATCACAATTAGTTAAAGATTTAAAATATTTATGATTTAAATAACCTGTATCAGTTAAAGAAACAATTTTTTCTTCACCAATCGTAATAATAAAATTCCTTGAATCTGTAACATCATGAGATGTATGAATCGAAGAAACTTTAATATCACCTACAAAAAATTCTTCATCATACATTACAACATTATCATAATCTTTTAAAAAATCTAAATCTTTATATTGTTTTTCAGTTAAGTAAACCATTGGATGATATTGATTTAAGAAAACTTTTAAAGCACTTGTATGATCTTTATGAGTATGACTAATAATTATTGCTTCAATATCACTAGCATCTTCATCTATTTCTTTTAAATGTTCTTTAATATACTTAGCATTTCTTCCTAAATCAATTAAAATTTTATGATTTCCACTCGAAATGAAGGTTGAATTACCATCACTTCCACTTGCTAATACTACTACTTTCATCGGTACAAACTCCATGGATTAAATGGTGTTCCCCCACGCATTGGTTCACCTTTATAAGTTCCAAAATGTAAATGGGTTCCCGTAGAAGAACCAGAGTTTCCCATTGCTCCTATAACTTGACCACGACTTACTTTACTTCCAACACTAACATTAACACTAGATAAATGGGCATAGATAATATCATAACCATTACCATGATTAATAATTATATAATTACCATATCCACTACCACAAGAACTACCTAAATAACCATTTTTAGGACAACCTGTATTTACACTTACAACTGTTCCTTCCCGAGCAGAATATATTGGGGAACCAAATCCCGTACCAGATATATCTAAGGCATCATGATGTGATCCCCAACGGTTTTCATAATCAGTTGTTATTACATATGGTTGATTAGTTGGCCAAGCCCAGTCAAGACCAGTATCAATATATCCACCAGTTATATATGTTTTACGTCCAACTTTCGTAATTTCATCTACTTTTTCTCTTAAAGTAACATAACTAATCATTGTTGTTTCTTGACTACGTTCACCATTTATTACTCTCATCTCTTGAGTAGTTCTAGCTTTTCCTAAAACCCCAGCTTGGGCAACAACACTTTCTCCATAATCTAAATTATCATCAACTTCTGTTTTCTTCTCATAAGCAATATCAACATCTTCAGTAACTCTTACTTCTTCAACTAAATTCATAATCGGATCAATAATACTATTATTTAATTCTTCACCAATATTTAAAACGGTATTTTCACCTCTTAAAGATGGATTGGCAATTAATAATTCTCTAACATTTAATTTACTAGCCTCAGCAATACTTTCTAATGTATCCCCAACTTGAACTTTATAACCATTTTTCTTTTCAGTTGTTCCATATAATAAATATTGACTTAATTCAGCTTTATCCGTATATATTTTATCTTTAACAGATATATAAGCTTTTTTAATCGATACTGATTCTTCAAAATACATATGTTTAATAATCGAACCTACATCTTTAATTTCTTCTTGAGTATTATTTATATAATTTTTATAATCATCTTCATCAACAAAAGTCTTAACAACATTTTCTAAAGCATCTTTAAATATTTGTTCATCTAAAACTTGAATTTTAGTTTTAATTTCTGGAATATTTTCATCAGCACCTTGTTTAGTAATTGTAACAATATACCCTTCAATAGTAAAATCACTAGAATCTTGAATTTTTTTATAAATTTCATCTGCACTACTAACATTTTCATCATAAGAGATATATTCTTCAATTTCAAAACCTGTAGGTGGATAAACATTTAATACTTTATATTTATCTTTAATATCTTGTTGTTCTTCATTTATTAAAGCTAATAATTTTTCTTTATTATCTACTAAACCAATTTTCTTACCATCTAAATATACTTGATATACATCTTTAGGAATCAATGATTTTTGATGACTCATCGAACCTACACAAGCAAATAAAGTTAAAACCCCCAAAATCCCAATAACAAGTTTTTCTTTTAACTTCATAATTTAACCTTTCTAAAAAGTTTCTTCAACTTTTGTATAATTTTTAAAACAACTTTTATCTAATTCAAACAAAACTTGAAATAAACCAGTACTACCACGACGATGTTTAGCAATTATTAAATCAGTAGGTACTATAGTTTGTTTATTATCAGCTGTTTTATTTTCAAAATAATCTTGACGATTTATAAACAATACTAAATCAGCATCTTGTTCAATAGAACCAGATTCTCTTAAATCAGCAAGACGAGGTTGATTGCTTTCTCTTCTCTCCGCATTACGTGATAATTGAGCTAAAGCAATAACTGGTACTTTAAGTTCCATCGCCATTGTTTTAAAAGCCCTAGATATTTCACTTACTTCAACTTGTCTTGATTCAACCCGACCACCAGTGGTAACAAGTTGTAAGTAATCAATGATAACAAGCCCTAAACCTTCTGGTTTACTAGCAAGTCTACGACATTTAGCTTTAATTTCTGGCGCTGTAATAGAGGCATTATCTTCAATATAAATATTAGTCTCTGATAATTCACTCATTGCTTCATTATAACGTTTCCAATCATTATTATTTAACATACCAGTTTTTAATTTATCCCCCTCAATTTGCCCAACGGAACTAATCATTCGATTAACAAGTTGTTCAGCACTCATCTCTAAATTAAATATGGCAATAGCTTTTTTAGTAGTTGTAGCCGCATTACAAGCAAGATTAAGAGCAAAAGCCGTTTTACCCATCCCAGGACGAGCCGCAATAATAATTAATTCGCCTTCATGAAGTCCAGCAGTTGCTTTATCTAAATCAATAAAACCAGTAGATAACCCTGTAACCGCATTTTTATTCTGAGCCATTAACTCTAAATTTTCTTGAGCTACTCTTAATGCTTCACTAATAGGTTTAAACTCTGATACTTCTCTAGTTCTAATAACATCTAAAAACTTTCTTTCACTATTATCTAATAATTTATTTAAACCATCTTCTTCATTATAAGTATTAGTTATAATATCAGTTGCTGTATTAATTAAATTTCTTCTTAAAGCTTTTTCTTTAACAATATCCATATAATAATCTAAATTAGCACTAGTAACAACTGAATCAATAACTTCCGTTAAATAATCAACACCACCAACACTAGTTAAATTCTTTTGTTTATCAAGTTCATTTTTAACAGTTGTAATATCTATTGGGGTATTACTTTTATAAAGTGATACTAAAGCATTAAATATTTTTTTATTAGCATCACTAAAAAACATATCTTCATTAATATTCTCAATAATTCTTTCCATTGAAATATCATTTAAAAAAGCTACCCCTAATACAGACATTTCTGCTTCCAAATTATGAGGCATAATACGATTAGCCAAAATATCACCTACTTTCTTAATATAACTTTAATTTTAAAAGATACTTTCTTATGTAAACAAACCAACACTTCATGAGTCCCTAAACTAGATATTGATCCATCAATCTTAATACATTTTTTATCAATATCATAACCCATCTTCTTTAATTCTTCACTAATTTGTTTACTAGATATAACTCCAAAAACTTTATCTTCTTTACCAGTCTTAACTACAAAACTAATCTCTTTATTTTCTAATTTATTCTTAATTTCATTTAAACTATTAATTAAAGCTTCTTCTTCTAACTCTTTCTTTTCAATAGCTATATCTAATACTTCTTTACTTCTTTTAGTAACTGGAACAGCAAGATTATTCTTAATCAAATAATTTCTAGCATAACCATCACTAACATCAATAATATCATCTTTTTTACCCTGCTTTTTAACATCTTTTAAAAGAATAACTTTCATCAAATCACCTTCAATTTCAGTATATTTATTATAGCAAAATAACTAACAAAAAAAAAGAGATTATAAATCTGGTTCTTCCGGAAGTTTCCGGAAAAAGTTAAAAAGTAGATAGAAATATCTGCTTTTTATAAGCCAA
Organism: uncultured Bacilli bacterium; assembly: GCA_947631895.1. Lineage (GTDB taxonomy): Bacteria > Bacillota_I > Bacilli_A > RF39 > UBA660 > Ventrenecus. The sequence continues at coordinate 18,041 of CANRMU010000008.1, forward strand.
AAAGTTTGATA
>CANRMU010000009.1 GCA_947631895.1 uncultured Bacilli bacterium
GACCATTTCAAACAATGAAATATTTAACCCAATCAAGAAATATAGGCAGCTGGTATAATGATGAGGCATGGCTTGTCTATTCAGGCAATCCATGGGTCGGACGTGGTGGCGTTTACACCATTGGCACTGGTGCTGGCATGTTCTATTTCCATAGCGCGAACGGTCGTGCGGCCGGCGACAACAGCTTTCGGCTCGTTCTCGCCGGCTAGGGGTTTACCCCTTCCCCCTGACTTTTTGAAAACCTGAGCGTTGATAATGAGATATAAGGGTCCCCACCTCCTCTTGTTAAGAGGTGGGGCGCATGGGGTCGATTTAAATTTGGTCTTAATTGTTAGATAAATTAAGATAGGGATTAGGTTGTAAAAAATTTTAGGAGCTTGTCAATTCAGGCAATCCATGGGTCAAACGTGGTGGCAATTACACCAATGGCACTGGTGCTGGCATGTTCAATTTCAATAACGCGAACGGTCATGCGAACAGCAACAACAGCTTTCGGCTCGTTCTCGCCGACTATGTTAAAAAAAGTATAATCTTCGTTTTAAGTAAAAGTTTAAGGACTTTTAAAAAATGTTTTTCATAGAAATCTAATTCCTTTTTGGTATATTCCAAAAAAACACATGAATTTGTATAAAATGATTAGTAGCAAAATGGTGAATATCATTTTATACGTTTTTAATATTTTTTTAAAATGAGGTAAAATATGAGTAAGATATATAATAAGTATTGTGATTTAAAGAAAATTGATAAAGATACATTGTATTTATTTAAGTGTGGTAATTTCTATATTTTTATTGGCGAAGATGCCGAAAAAATTAGTAATTATGTACCGTTAAAATTAACTACATTTTGTAATGAAGCCAAGAAATGTGGTTTTCCTTTAAAATGCTTGGATGACTATATGAGAGTTTTTAATAATCAAAATTTGAAAGTAAAAATTATTTTTGATACTGATGTTACGATTAATGAAAATATTATTAATAAACTTAAGAATATTGATTTAGATAATATAACACCTATTAAAGCTTTAACTATTTTATATGAAATTAAGGATGAATTAATATGAATGGAGTTGAAGATTTAATAATATATAAGCAATATTTGGAACTTATATATTATACGGAAAAGATTTTAATGAAATATCCTAAGTGCGAAAGATTTGCTTTGGTAACTAATATTAAAAATAATACATATGTTGGAATGAAGTATATTATTTTAGCGTATAAAGCTTTTAAGAGAGATGAAAAATTTAATTATTTGAATAAATTAGATGTTAACTTAAAAATGCTTAAAGTGTTTATTCGAATTTCTTATAAACAAAAATATATAAATGTTAAAAATTATGCAGCTTGGAGTAGAAAAATAGCTAATATTGGTAATTTGCTTGGAGGCTGGATGAAAAATGTCCAAGACTATAAAAAATGTATTTCAAAATAATTTAACTTTTGAAAAATTACTTGAGGCACATAAAAGAGCTAAAAAAAATAAAGGAAATCGTCCAGAAATTATTCGTTTTGAAATGGATTTAGAAAGTAATATATCAAATTTACTTTATAAAATTAAAAATAATACTTATCATATGGGAAAGTATCGGGAATTTTATGTATATGAGCCTAAAGAAAGATTAATAAAATCTTTACCTTATGTTGATAGAGTTGTTCATCAGTGGTATGTTGAGGAGTTTATTAAACCTCATTTTTTGCCTAAGTTTATTAAAGATTCTTATGCTTGTTTAGAAAATAAGGGATGTCATGAAGCTAAGAAAAGAGTGCAATATTTCATGCGTCAGATGAAGAAAAAGTATGGTAAATATTATATTTTAAAGTGTGATATTAAGAAATATTTTTATAATATTGATAAAAATATTTTATTTAAAATTTTAGAAAAAAATATTAAAGATAAAAAATTATTAAATTTTACATATATTTTAATTTTTGATAGTGAGGAAGAAAAGGGTATTCCTATTGGTAATTATACTAGTCAATTTTTTGCTAATATTTATTTGAATGAACTTGATCATTTTATTAAGGAAAAGTTAAGAGTAAAATATTATATCCGCTATATGGATGATTTTTTATTATTAGTTCCTACTAAAGAAGAAGCTAAAGAATATTTAAATATTATTAGTAAATTTTTGAAAGATAATTTAGATTTAGAATTAAATATTAAAAGTAAGTATTATCCTAGTAAGATGTGTGTTGATTATTGTGGTTATCGAATTTTTGAAACTCATATTTTAGTTAGAAATCGTTGTAAGAAAAAAATAAAAAAAATAATTAAAAAGTGGAATTATTTGTATGAAAATAATTTAATTAATTTATTTTTTGTTAGACAAAGTTGGAATTCTTGGAAAGGACATATTAGTCATGCTAATTCTTATAATTTGAAAAATAGATATATTGAAAAAATTAAGTTTAGTGATTATTTATAGTTTCTTTAAGTTGAATTAGATAATTTTAAATGTTAGAATTATGTTAAGGAATGATAAATATGGATTTAACAAAATTAAAAGATTATATTTTACAAAAAGATTTATATAAACGATTAGTTATTATTTTAATTGGAACATATTTGTTGGCTTTAAACTATAATTTGTTTTTACTTCCTAATCATCTTGTTATAGGTGGTACTTCTGGTCTAGCTATTATATTTGAAGAATTGTTTGGATGGAATGCTAATTTATTTTTGTATTTTTCTAGTTTTGTTTTAATTGCGTTGAGTTTTTATTTTTTAGGAATTGATGATACAAGAGTTTCAATTATAGGAAGTTTGTTTTATCCAGTTATGGTTAGTTTTACGGCACCAGTTGCTAATTTTTTAAGACCATTTTTAACTTTTGATAATATTTTACTTACCATTATTATTACATCTGTATTGCATGGTCTTGCTAATGGTCTTATATATAAAGTAGGTTTTAATACTGGTGGTTCTGATATTTTAATGAAAATTGTTAATAAGTATTTTCATTTACCGGAAAGTAAAAGTTTAGTTATATTAAATGGAATAATTATTTTAGTTGGTGGTTTTGTTTTTGGAATTAATAATGTTATTTATGCAATTATTATATTACTTTTATATACTAAAATTGTTGATAATATTTTAGTGGGAGTATCAAATTCTAAACTATTTTTTATATACACTAAAGAACATCAAAAAGTTGAAGAACATATTTTAAAAGTTATGAAAACGGGTGTTACTTTATTAGAAACTGAAGGTGGGTATAGTAAAGAAAAAGGTTATATGTTAATGTGTGTTGTACCTACTAAAGATTATTATTTATTTAAAGAAATTGTTTTAAATATTGATCCTAATGCTTTTTTTGTAATTCATGATTGTTATGAAGTTCATGGTGGTAAAAGAAAAAAGAGTTCGTTTTTGTAAAATTTTGTCATTTATTAGTAAATGAAAGTATGTTATAATGAGGTAACGATAGAGGTGGTTAAATTGAAGTTAATAAAAGTTGAAAATGCTTATAAAACTTATAAAAATGGGACTACTGCTATAGCAGATGTTTCTTTAACTATAGATAAAGGAGAATTTGTTTTTGTTATTGGTTCTACAGGAAGTGGAAAATCAACTTTAATTAAAATGCTATATCGTGAAGAAAAACCTACTAAAGGTAAAGTTGTAGTAGGGGGAATTGATGTTAGTAAATTAAGAAATTCTAAAGTATATAAATTAAGAAGAAAAATAGGAGTTGTTTTTCAAGATTTTAAATTATTACCTAAATTAACAGTTTATGAAAATGTCGCTTTTGCTCTTGAAAATCTAGGTTTACCAAATAAAGAAATAAGACCAAAAGTTATTAAAGCTGTTGAAGCTGTTGGTTTAAAAGACAAATTAAGAAACTTACCAAGTCAATTATCTGGAGGAGAACAACAAAGAGTAGCCATTGCTAGAGCTATTGTAAATGATCCTAAATTATTGATATGTGATGAACCAACTGGAAACTTAGATCCTGATACTAGTAAAGAAATTATGAAAATTATTGAAAGTATTAATAAAGAACTTGGAACAACAATTATAATGGCTACTCATGATAAAGAATTAGTAAATAAAATGAAGAAAAGAGTAATTGTTATTGAAAATAGCGTTGTTGTAAGTGATAATTTGAAAGGAAGTTATAAAGTTCATGAAAGCATTAAGAATTCTAAGGCGAGGGATTAGAGATTCCTTTAAAAGCGTATTTCGTAATTTATCTTTATCAGTTGCCAGTGTTGCGTGTACGACAGTTACTTTAATATTAGTAGCTATTTCTTTAGTGCTTACTTATAATGTTAATAATATTACTACTAATTTAGAAAAAGAATTAACAATTGTAGTTTATTTAAAAAAAGATGCTACTGAAGAAAATATTATTAAGTTAGAAAATGATTTAAAAACAATGGATAATGTTGAAAAAAGTGAGTTTAAAAGTAAAGATGAATGGCTTGCTCAAATGAAAAAAGAAAGTGATACTCTAAAAAATACTTTAGATTATTTAGAGAGTAATCCTTTATTAGATTCAATTATTGTTACAGTTAAAAATGTTAATGGTTTAAATACAACGGCTGAAACAATTAGAAAATATGATTTTGTTTCAAGTGCTGAATATGGTGAAGGAATGGTTGAAAATATTGTGGGGATATTTGATGCTATTAGTAAGGGAACGATTATTATTGTTTTAGCCTTAGTTTTAGTTACAGCATTCTTAATTAGTAATACGATAAAATTAACAATTTCATCTAGAAGAACGGAAATAGAGATTATGCGTTTAGTTGGGGCTAGTAATATTGCGATTAAATTACCATTTATCTTTGAAGGTTTTATTTTAGGTATTTTTGGTAGTATAATTCCAATTATTGTATCTATTTATGGTTATGTGTATTTGTATAATGAAACTGGTGGATATATTTTCACTAAGATTCTTACTTTATCAAGTCCATTCCCATTTGTCCTTATTGTTTCAGGTTTCTTAATTGTTGTTGGTTCTTTAGTGGGAATGTTTGGCTCTTGGCGAGCAGTTAGAAAGTATTTGAAGATATGAAAAAGATTGTTGGGATATTAATAATTTTTAGTTTTTTCTTAATAAATATTATGCCAGTTTATGCATCTGATAAACAAACTTTAGGAGAATTAAGAAGTGACTACAATAAAAAGTTAGAAGAACAAAAAGAAAATAATAATAAAACGGAAGAAGCTAAAAAAGAGATTGCTGAGAAAGAAGCGGCAATAAGACAAGCTGAAGCAGATATTCATGAAGCTGAAGGACAAATGCAAGAAGCTCAAAATGCGATAGATGAATCAAATAAACATATTGAACAATTAAAACAAGAAATGGAACAAGTTATGAAGTATTTCCAACAAGTTGAAGGGGGAAATGCTTATGTTGAATATATATCTGGGGCAAGTACTATAACTGATATGTTAATGAGGGTTGCAACTGTTGAACAGATATCTTCATCAGTTTCTAATACTGTTAATGAATTAAATGAAGAAATTAAAAGAAATGAAGAATTAAAAGTAGAATTAGAAGAAAAGAAAAAAAATTTAGAAGCTAAAGCTGCTGAGTATCAAAAAATTATTGAACAAAGATATGGCGACTTAAAAAATTATGATAAGTATGCCCTAGATATTGATACTCAAGTAAAATCATTAAAAGAAAAATTAGAAAAAGCTGAAAAAAATTGTAAAGAGTATGCTCCTGATTTAGGAGATGATGCTATTATTAGTACTGATTGTATTAAAAAAGTTTATGATAGTGAAGGTAATGTGGTAACGATTGATAATGGTGAATGGTTAAAGCCCCTAGATCATGGAATTATAACTAGTAAAGTAGGTTACCGTTGGGGAAGTTATCATAATGGTTTAGATATTAGTGGACCAAGTCCTTTTGAGGGAACTCCTGTTTATGCTGCAGCAGCTGGAGTAGTTTCTGGTAAAATTTATGCTAGTAGTTGTGGTGGTAATATGCTATTTATTGATGTTACGGTAAATGGTGTACCTTATACAACTTTCTATTATCACTTATTAAGATTTAATGTTGATTTAGGTGATGTAGTTACTCAAAGTACTTTACTTGGATGGGCAGGAGGATATTCAACATCTACTGCTCATGGAGGATATGATACATGTACAACAGGTGCTCACTTACATTTTGGTGTTGCTAAAGGTTTTTATAATGGCTATGCTATTCCAAGAGGAAACGTTATAACCCCACCAGGATTTCCTAATTATGAAGGTTGGAGTTTTAATGCTCGAAATGTTTGGTATGCTGGTTAATTCTTGCATACCTTTTTTAATTATAATATAATTTTATAAAGGAAGTGATTTTAAGTGAATCATATGGATTTAAATAAATTAGCAATTAATGAAATAGAATTAAATGAAGACGTTACAATACCTAAAGATTATTATTCAAAAACGGATATTGTTTCTTTACCAACCTTTTCTATTTTTCTAAAAATTAGTAAAGATAATAATCAAGATTATCATTTATTAATAAATACTTCTATTAAAATGATTTTAAAAGATGCTGTTACTTTAGAAGAAATAGAATATCCATTTACTTTAAGTATTGATGAAAAAATTAATGAAGATAACGAAATGTTAGAAAATTTTATTGAAAAAAAGCAAAATACTCTTGATATTATTGGGGTTTTATGGGAAAATATTGTACTGGAAATCCCAATTAGTTATCGAAAAAGTAAATTGGAAAATGAATATCATGATGGTTGGGAACTAGTTGGAGAGAGTAATAAAGAAGAAATCGATCCAAGACTTGCTCCATTATTGGAGTTATATAATGATGAAAAGGAGTGAAAATATGAAACTAAATCTTCAATTATTTGGTGTTCCATTTAGAAGAACAAGTAAAACTAAAAAAAGAATGCGTCGAACTCACTTGAAAAAAGAAGTTGGAGCTATTAGTACTTGTCCTAAATGTGGAGCTTCTATTAGACCTCATCGTGCTTGTATGAAATGCGGATTCTATAAAAATGAAGAAGTTATAAAAGTAAATGAAGAAGAAAAGTAACATTAATAAAAAATGTTATTTTTTTTAGTATAAACTATCATTAAGAACATATATTAAATGTAGTACATTTTAAGAATGTTCATTAGATAATGGTCTTGGTGGTAGAAGTGGAAATTAATAAAAGTGATAATAAGTATATTTATGTGATAGTAGGTAAAAATATTAGAAGAATTAGAAAGGAACATCATTTAACACAAGTACAGTTAGCGGACTTAATTCAATATAATGAAGGAACAATTGCTAATATTGAAAATAATAGTTATCAAACTTTTAGTTTAGAATTTTTATATATTATTTCTAAAAAATTACATATTTCAATGAAGGAATTCTTTGAAAATATTGATGAATAGCGTAAGTTTTCCTTGAATTTGGGGATAATATATATTATAATCTAGTTGTTCAGTTGAAATGTTCTTGTAGCTCAGTTGGATAGAGCAATCGCCTTCTAAGCGATCGGTCGAGAGTTCGAATCTCCCCAAGAACACCAGATTGTAATTAGCCCTTTATTTAAAGGGTTTTTATAATGCTCTGGTCTTGTTTTATAAATTTACATTTTATTTACGTGTAAAATTTATTGCTTTAAAATAAATTACTTTACATATTGTTTGCCTCAACTTAAGTTTTATTTGTATTTTTAAAGTTTTTATGGTATAGTATCAATCGTTGTAAAAAGGGGGACTTTTTTTATGAAATATATAATTCAAAAAGATGAAATGGGAGTAGTTAATTATTTTAATTTAAAAAAAGAATTAGTTATGCAAGTATATGAAATGGTTGATAATGTAATATCTTTATGTTATGAAAATAATAAAATTGTTAAAATAAAAGCAAGAAATTTAAAAATGGATTTAGATTTAAATGGTAATATTTTAACTGTAGATTTTAATAATGGAGTTACAGCTTATTTTGCTAATAAACATCAAAAAATTGTATTTTTAGATCATGATGGGGAATATCTTGGTTCATTAAATATGAATTTAGAACCTATTTATAGTAATAGTCGTATTTATATTGTTAATAAAATAATTAATAAATTAAATGAAGTAATGCCGATTTTAATTGCTAATAGATATGCTAATTCTATGGAAAATGTTCAAGATGAAATTAGAGATGTTAATGATGATATGGTTTTAGATGCAGTTACTATTTTAACTGATGATAATCGTCATAGTATTGAAAAAATCTTAAAAGATTATCGAAAACAAGAGATAATAACAAAGAGATTTTTAAGTTTAAGAAAATCTAAATTAACTAAAGAACAATATAATCAAAAATATCTTGAAATAACTAAAAAATATATTGAGAAAAGAAATAAATTAAAAATGCGTTATGGATATATAGAAGAAAAAAGAAAATTAGAAGATGTTCAAAGACATTTTATTGCTAATCAAAATAAATTAAATAAATTATTATTAAAAAAAGAAGATATTTATAATGAGTATTTAACAAGATAATTTGATTTTTAAAATTTGTTCAAAATATAGAGAAGAATAATCATCAAAGTAAATTTTATTTTGATTAGAATCGATTTTAATAATAAATCCAAGTTTAGTATAAAAATGGTTTTTCCAAAAATAAGTAACTTGGATTTTTTCATTGGTATGAAAAGCTTTTTTAATAAGTTCTTCTAAATTATTTAATTCATCTTCACTTAAAGTTGGCATTTGTTGATAATTTCTTTTTTCTTTTAAAGATTTAATTACTTCATTAGAAGGGATAAGTGAATTAAAAGGTAACCATTTAATTTCATTACGATTATTCATGATGACCTCCTATCTTTTGATTACGGTCTTTAATAGTTGAATATGATAAAAGACTAGTAGCTTTTAAAATACTATTTTTACCATATTTATTATGAACGATATCTAAAGTGTTATCTAATTTTTCATTTAAAACTTTTTTTTCAAAATTTTCAAATAAATCTAATTGAATACCTTCTTTTTTAGATAATTTACCTAAAGATATTCCAACTTTTCTAATAGGAGTATGTTCTAGATAATAACGATCAAAAATACTTTTACAAATTTGATAGAGATTATCAGTATTATCAGTTGCACATTCTAATTTTAGACTATGAGCAAAACCACCACCAATATTTTTAGAATAACTAATACTTAAGTGAATAACCATACATTCTAAATGATTAGTTCGAAGTCTTCTGGTTAAAACTTCTAACATTTCTTTAATAATTAGTAAAATATCATCATCATAATAATCTTTTAATAAAACTTGACTATGACTAATAGATTTTTCTTTAGGTTGATGTTTAAATTCACATATTAAAGAATTATCAATGCCATTCGCGTGTTCATATAATTCAACACCTAAAATGCCAAATTTTTCTTTTAAAGTATTTTGATTATAATGGGCTAAATCATAAATAGAGTAAATACCTAAATTATTAAGGCGCTTTTCTAGGCGTTTACCAATACCCCAGACTTCACTTAAAGGTGTGATTGGCCAAAGTTTTTTGGGGATATCTTCATAAGTCCATTTAGCAATGCCATTTTTATATTTTTTAGCTTCTTTATCCATAGCAATTTTAGCAAGTAACATATTAGGCCCAATTCCACAAGTAGCAGTAAGACCGGTTTTTTTCTCAATTGTTTGTAAAATTTTTAAGGCCAGTTCTTCATCAGTTAAGCCATAATATTTTAGATAAGTTGTAACATCTAGGAAACACTCATCAATTGAATAAATATGGAGGTCATTTTCACTTACAAAATCTAAATAAATGTTAACAACCTCGCTACTTTTTTGGATGTATAGACTCATTCTTGGGGGAACAATTTGATAAGTAATATCCTTAGGAATTTCATAAAGTCTTGTTCGAGAAGGAATACCTTTTCCTTTTAAAAAGGGAGTAATAGCAAGCGTAATTGCCCCATTACCTTGGGTTTTACTTGCAACAACTAAAGGCGTAGTAAAAGGATTAAGACCTCTTTCAACGCATTCAACTGATGCAAAAAAACTTTTTAAATCAATACATAAAATATGGCGATTTATTCTTTCTTCCATAAGTTTCACCTCACAAACATTTGTTCTAAATAAAATTATAACAAAAAAATCAAAAAAGACAATTGCCAAATTTTAGTAAAAAGGTTAAAATGAAAAAGGAGAAAAGAGATTAATTATGAAAAATGAAAAAGTTTTTGCGAAAGACTTTTGTTTTGCTAAAGTTTTTTGTTTATTTGTAGTTGGTAGTCTTTTTGGTACTTATTATGAAGAAGTACTCTGGTATTTAAAGTATCATGAAATTACAGACCGACAAGGTCTTATTTATACCCCTTTAAGTCCAATTTATGGTTTAGGGGTAATTATGTTTTTATTGTTTTTACATAAAAATAATGAAACAAGATCTTATTTAAAGACTTATATCTATTGTTTTTTAATTGGAGGTTTTACTGAATATTTAACTAGTTTTATAGCTGATTTTTTCTTTGATGTTAAATTTTGGGACTGTACTAATAAATTTTTAAATATTAATGGTCGGACAACAATTATTTATATGTTAGGTTGGGGCTTAATTGGTTTAGTATTTATGAAAATTTTATATCCAACACTAGAAAGATTAATTGAGGCTATTCCTTATAAAATTGCTAAAGTAAGTTACATTATTATTTTAATTATTGTAAGTATTGATTTATTTTTAACTTATACAGCTTTTGGTAGAATGGCTCTTCGTAACCGCAATGTTCCACCTCTAACCATTGTTGGACGTCTTTATGACGAGTATTACGATAATGATTTTATGTATCAAAAATTTCCCGTTATGAAACCAGATTAAGGAGTAAAAAATGAAATGGAGTAAAAGAAAATACCAAGAATTTATTAATTATTTAAAAACAATTAGGGATATTAATTATCAACAATTTCAAAAGAAAATAATTAATACTAAATATGAAATATTAGGAGTAAGATTACCAGTTATTAGAAAAATTGCTAAAAAAATAACTAATCCCAAAGATTTTTTAAAGTTTTGTCAAAATAAATATTATGAAGAAGTTTTAATTAAAGGTTTAGTAATTGCGTCTTTAGAAAACTTTGAACCGTATTTAAAAAGTTATCTTTTAGAAATTGATAATTGGGCTATTTGTGATAGTTTTTGTAGTAGTCTAAAAATTAAAGATTTAGATGAATTCTTATTAAAAATTAGAAATTTTCTAAATAGTGAACATGAATATACTGTTAGAGTAGGTTTAGTTTTATTACTTAATAATTATGTATCTGAAGAGTATTTAAAAACGATTTTTTCTTTAACCGATAAAATAAATCGAGATGAATATTATATTAATATGGCAATATCTTGGTTAATAGCGGAATGTTTTATTAAGTATCCAGATTTAACTTTACCTTATATAAAAAATAATCATTTAAATAAATTTACTCAAAATAAAACTATTAGTAAAATTAGAGATTCTTATCGGGTTAAAAAAGAAGTTAAAGAAAAACTTTTACAATATCGTTGTGTTGACAAAAAATAATAATTAAGTAAAATAAGAACTGGTGATTATTATGACTGATATTTTAACTAAAATAAAAGATGAAATATGTACTGTTCATCCTATTTCAAAGTCTCGAAAAAAATCTAAAGAATCTACGGTAATGGAGATATATTTTACTTTTGGGGCAACATATGATGATAAACCTATCACAGCTATTGGCTTTTTAGATGGAAATGAATATTCTAGATCTTCAACTTCAACTTTCTATAGATTAGATGAATATATAAATTTAGAAATAGTTAATGCACTAATTTCTTATTTGCTTACTGAGTACCCTTATATAAGTGATTTTTCTCTTTCTTCACAGTCTTTTTCATTAAGTTTTGAATATTCTTTTGAAATGGGGAGTCAACAGGGTATCAGTTGCGATAAAATTATATTAGATTTTAATGCCCATAATAGGGAATTTATACCAATATTAAATAAATATTTATCAAATATTTTAGTAAAATTTACAAATGAACTATCACAAACTTCAACTTTTAAATGCAAATATGATGAATATTGTAATAATTTACAAATGAATATTTTAGATTCCTTAAATGAGAAAGAAATAGAGCAAATGATTAAAATATTACCAATTGAAATTAAAAGAGAAATGCTTAAAAATCTTTCAAGTCAATGTTTCTTTAAATACTATCAAGAACAAAATTTAAATGAAGATACGTTAATAAAACAATTAATTAAAAATGAGTGAATTTTTTTTAGAATAGTGAATTCTCAAAGTAATTGCAACTACTTTTACTTTGAGAATTAAGAAACTTTTAGAATATCGCAAGTAATAATTGTATTACTTTCTTTGTTGTGCTAAAATGTTTCTAGGCTAGAAGGAGTGTTAATCATGATAAATGTTGCAACGAAAAAAAGAATTTGTATTTTATTATTTTTACTTGCTATGTTAGTATTTTTTACAGGTTGTGAGAATAAAGATTTAACGAAAGGAACAATTGATAATATGGAATATACTGAAACTGAAGAAGTAACTAATTATGTTAAAATTGTCACTAATAAAGATAAAGTTATTTTACTAGAGTTATATCCTGATACAGCACCGATTACAGTTAAAAATTTTCAAAAATTAGTTAGTGAAAAATTTTATGATGGTTTAATTTTTCATCGAGTTATAGAAGATTTTATGATTCAAGGTGGTGACCCAGAAGGTACAGGTATGGGAGGTTCATCCGAAACCATTAAAGGTGAATTTAAAAATAATGGTGTAGAAAATAACTTAAAACATGAAAAAGGAGTTATTTCTATGGCGAGATCTCAAGATATGAACTCAGCATCAAGTCAATTCTTTATCTGTACAAGTGATAATGTCTCTTATTTAGATGGTGATTATGCAGCTTTTGGTAAAGTTATTGCGGGATATGATGTTGCGGAAGAAATATCTAAAGTAAAAACCGATATTTATGATAAGCCACTTCAAGAACAAAGTATTAAAACCATGCGTTTTGTAAATATTAATGGACTAAATTAGTCCTTTTTTTCATATTATTTTTTAGGTGATAGTGTGAAAGTTTTTAGTGATAAACCATATCCACAAGTGAAAGTTGTAAAAGAAAATAAAGAGTATGCTAATTTACTTAGTCATGTTTATTCAGGAAGTGAAAGTGAATTAACTGAAATTTTACTTTATGTCTATCAAAGTATGGTCTTAGAAAATACTAATCAAGAAATAGCTAAAATCTTACTTGAAATAAGTAAAGTTGAAATGCATCATTTATATTTATTAGGTAGTACTATTAAAGATTTAGGTTCTAATCCAATATATGCTGATTGTAATTTTAATTTAAAAAGTTATTGGAATAGTAATGATGTTTATTATGATACTGATTTAAAAACAATGTTAGAAATAGATATTGAAAGTGAGAAAAGAGCAATTCATGATTATCAAATGCTTTTAACTGTTATCAATGATAATTATATTAAAGAATTACTTGAAAGAATTATTTTAGACGAACAAATTCATTTACAAATATTTTTAGAATTAGCTAAATTAGTGTAAATCAAATAAATTTAATTTTTAAATTTTAAAATTATGTTGTATACTTATGATAGGTGAGAGTATGAAAGATAATAGAAAAAAAGTTATAATGTATACAACATTAGGAATAATTGCTCTAGGAATAGTTGCTTTAACAATAACTTATGCTTATTGGCGATTAACAAGAGAACAGACTAAACATAATGAAATAAGTACAGGATGCTTTAATATTGAGTTTACAGGAGAAAATGATATAACTTTAGATAAAGCTTATCCAATGAAACCAGAAGAATTAGAGAACTTTTTAAGTAGTGCAACACCATATCATTTTACGATTGAAAATACTTGTGATGATTTAGCAACAGCTACAATTAATTTGGAAAGTTTAAATTCTGGAGTAGAAAAACAATTAAATGATGAATATATAGATGCCATACTTTATGAAATAGATTATCATAATAATTTAAATAGTGTAAAGCAATTAATTGCGAGTATCTATAATGATGAAAATAAAGTTTTAGAAGATTCATTACATGCATATAAGTTATATAATTTTACATTACAAAAAGGAGAAGCAAAAAGTTTTAATTTACAATTATATATGGATTCAAATACCCCAATGGAAACTGCCAATATGAATGCCAGTTGGAAAGGGAAAATAACTTTAAGTGCTGAATATAAAGAAGAAAAGTTTGCAAATTTAGGTGGAAAAAAAGTACCTGTTATAGAAACAGGAGATGGTCTATATGAAGTAAAACATGACGATTTAGAAGAATTAGGTTCTGAATGGAATAAAACCGAATATAGATATGCAGGAGCTAATCCAAATAATTATGTCGAATTTAATAATGAAATCTGGCGAATAATAGGATTGGTAAATGTAAAAGTTGGAAATAGTGTAGAACAAAGATTGAAAATAGTAAGAACAGATGGAGTAAAAGAACAAAAAACATTTGGAAATTATGCATGGGATAGACCATCAGGATATACAAATAATTGGACGACAAGTAAATTAAAAGATATGTTAAATGGAATATATTATGAAAGCAGTACAGGAGAATGTTATACAGGAAATAGTGGAAGGACAGCATCAGAAAATACGTGTGATTTTAATGTAGGAACAGAGTTACCAAAAGGCTTAGATGACACAACAAGAGAAATGATAGATAAAGAAGTAATATGGAATATAGGTGGAAGTAGTACAGTTAATGGTGTAACAGTAAAAATGTTTTATGAAAGAGAGAGAGGAACAAGTACAGGAAATGATAATACATATCCAAATGAATGGAGTAGTGAAACAGATGTAGGAGAAAAATATAATGGAATAGGGTTAATTTATCCAAGCGATTATGGATACGCAACAAACGGAGGAAGTATAGGAAGAGAAACGTGTTTTGCCCAATATTTATATAATTGGGATAATAAAAGTGGAAATTATAAGAGTGAATGCGGTGGAACAGATTGGTTAAAGCCAACTAGTGGATATTTATGGACTCAGTCGCCGAATTCCTCTTACTCCGGCAGTGCATTCTATGTCGATTCTTCCGGGTCTGTCAACAGCTACGACGTCTACAACGCGTTTGGGGTCTGGGCGGTCGGGTATCTAAAATCATCTGTTAAAATAACCTCTAATCCAAATCCAGAGCAAGATTATGGAACAGTGGATAATCCATTTGTATTAAGTATGTAAATGCATACTTTTTTTTTAATTATTTTTTTGATATAATTTAGTAGATAATAGAAAAGGGTGCTAGTAATGAATTATGATGCAATAGTTATTGGAGCTGGTAATGGTGGTTTAGTATCGGCTTTAAAGTTACAAAAAGAAGGTAAAAAAGTTTTATTATTAGAAAGTCATAATACAGTTGGAGGAGTTGCAACATCTTTTATTCGTGGGCGTTTTGAATTTGAAGCAAGTCTTCATGAATTATGTGCTTTTGGTAATGAAAATAATGTTGGTGAAATTTATAAATTATTTAAAGATTTAGATATTTTAGATAAAATTAAAATGAATGAAATTGATGAAACTTTCCATGTTATAACCTTAGATACTAAAGAAGAATATACGATGCCTGTTGGAGTTTCCAATTTCATTAATAAGATGGAAGAATATGTTCCAGAATCTAGAAAAAGTATGGAAAAGTTTTTTGAACTTTGTAAAGAAAATCAAGAAGCTTTAAATTATTTAAATGAAAGTAAAGGAAATGTTGATGCCAAAGTATTAAAAAGTAAGTATCATGATTTTATGATTTATGCAAGTTACCCCTTAGAAGATGTTTTAGAAAGTATTAAAATGCCTAAAAAGGCTCGAGAAATCCTTAGTACTTATTGGACTTATTTAGGAAGTCCGGCTACGGAACTTAGTTTTGTTCATTATGCTAGTATGATTTATTCTTATGTAAATTTACATCCGGTTATTTCATCTAAAAAATCTCATGAATTATCTTTAGCTTTATATGAAAAATTTTTAAGTCTTGGTGGAGATGCTAAACTTCTTACAACGGTTAATAAAATAATTGTTGATGATAATAAAGTTAAAGGTGTTGTAACAAGTGATGGTAAAACTTATTATGCTAAAGTAGTAATTGCTAATGTTTCACCTAACTTAGTTTATGGTAAATTAATTGATATTGAAGATGTGCCAATTAAAGCAAGACAACTTACTAATGCTAGAATTTTAGGGGCTAGAGGAATATGTGTTTACTTAGGACTTAATAAATCTCCTGAAGAATTAGGTTTAAAAAATTATTCTTATTTTATCTATCATACTTTAGATAGTAGAAAAGAATTTGAAAGAATGAAAAAACTAAAAAATGATAATATGGTTGGAGTAGTAATTAATAATGCTGTACCTGATGCATCTCCTAAAGGAACAACAATGCTATATTTAACTGGTTTACTATTTTCAGATATTTTTACAAAAGTTGTTACTAAAGATAATTATTTTGATTTAAAAGATGCAATTAGTGAAAACTTTATTGAAACTTTTGAAAAAGCAACTGGAGTAAATATTCATGATGCAATTGAAGAAATTGAAGTTGCAACACCTCTTACTTTTGCAAGATATACTAATCATCCTGATGGCGTGATATATGGGTATTTAGCTAAGAAAAGCGATAACTTACTACCAAGAATGATGAATCAAAATAATGAAGATTATGTAGAAGGCTTATATTTTGCTGGTGGTTTTGCTAGTCGCTTATCAGGTTATTCATCAACTTATAAATCTGGTGAGATGGCTGCTTTAAAAGCCTTAGCTAAATTAAATAAAAAGGAGGTAGCAAAAGATGAAGTTTAAAGTTGGGGCTAGTGAAAAACTAGATATGTTAAAATTTAAAAATTTGGGAATTGATAGAGAAAAAATAATAAATTCATCTTATATAGACGCTATTAAATATGATTATAAATTAAATAATTTAGTTAATGAAATTCATCCTAAAGAAATTAAAGTAAAAGTTATAAATATTATTAATGAAAATTTAGAAACTAAAACTTTTGAATTAAAACCAATAAATGGTACTTTACCAAATTTTAAAGCTGGTCAATATATTGTGTTAGATATAAAGAAAAATAAACATACTTATAAACGGAGTTATTCAATTTCTAGTTCTCCTAAAAATTTAGAAAGTTATCAAATAACGGTTAAAAGAGTTAGAAATGGTTTAGTATCTAATTATTTATTAAATGATGTTAAAGTAGGTATGGAATTTACTATTCATGGTCCATTTGGCGAATTTACTTATAATAAATTTAGAGATATGCCCGATGTTTTAGCTCTAGTTGGGGGAAGTGGTATAACTCCTATTATGTCTTTAGCAAGAGCCATTAATGATAAAGTAGAAGATTTTAATTTAACAATTATTTATGGTGATCGAGAAGAAAAAGATTTAATTTTTAAAAAAGAATTAGATGAATTAGCTAGTAAAAATGAAAAAATTAAAGTTAAATATCTTTTAAGTGATGAGCGTAGTAGTGTGTATGATACAGGTTTAATAAGTAAAGATATTATTAGTGAATATGAAATAGGAAAATATTCTTACTTTGTATGTGGACCAATTCATTTTTATCATCATTTAAATGAAATATTTAAAGAATTAGATGTTCCAAATAAATATATAAGACATGATATTTTTAAAGAAAATGAAATATTAAGACATATTAAACATGAATTAACTGTTTTAACAAATGATGAAGAAATAACAATACCTTGTTATGAAGATGAACCATTATTACAAGCATTAGAAGAGGCGAGTATTGATGCCCCAAGAAAATGTTTAGTTGGAGTATGTGGTTTTTGTCGAAGTAAATTAATAGATGGTAAAATAAGAACTGATGAAACAAGTTTAAGAGAGGCAGATAAAGATTATAATTATATTCATCCTTGTGTTAGTTATCCACTTAGTGACGTAACTATTAAATTATGTAAATAAAGATTATCTAGAGTAGATTTTCTTTTTTATTTAAATTTATGTGTGGTTTAATATAATAAGTGTTTTTCCTTTAATTCGACAAGAAACGCGT
>CANRMU010000010.1 GCA_947631895.1 uncultured Bacilli bacterium
TACCTCCTGCTAACATTCCACTTGAAGCAACTATGATAAATGGTCCATTAGCTTGCATTATTTTTTCTCTTTCTTCTTTAGTATCTATTCTTACTATTTCATCATTATAAAAAGCTTCTTTACCATTTAAAATTCTCTTTCCTAAACTTTCTTTTAAAAACATTGGATTATTTAAAAAAACCGCATTAATATTTTTAACCATTCCATCAACATAAACCGGAACTTTATTTAATATTTTTTTATTAAAAGCTCTTTTTAAAATTAATAATACTTCTTGACTACGTCCTAAAGCAAACACCGGAATTAAAACTTTACCACCTTGATTAATAATTTCACTTATATATTCAATTAATTTTATTTCTTCACTTTCCCGATTAGCATGAAGCCTATCACCATAAGTTGCTTCACTAATAATAACATCTGGTCTTAATTTAGGAATAGCAAGTCCACTTACCGTATGTTGATTAAAAAGTGAATAATCGCCAGTATATAAAACAGTTCCTTCTTTTGATTTAATATAAATCATTTGGGCACCGGCAATATGTCCAGCCATATATGAAGTTATAGAAACATTACTAGTTAAATGCATTTCTTTTTGAAAAGGTATTAGCCTAACTTTATCAAACATATTTAAGACATCATTTTCTTGAAATATTGGAATTTCACCTTCACTTTTATTCATAATTTTTAAAGAATCATAAAGTAATACTCTAGATAAATCTAAAGTCATTTTATTCATATATATTTTAGCATCAGGATATTCTTTACTAATTAATGGTAAAGAACCAATGTGATCCATATGAGCATGAGAAACTACTATAGCATCAATCCCACCAATTTCTTTAATCGAACTAAAATCTGGTAAATTATCTTTATTTTTCTTTTGTCTAATTCCACAATCCAAAAGAATTTTATAACCATCTAATTCTAATAAAATCGAGGTTGCCCCAACTTCATTTGCTCCACCTAAATAAACTAATTTCACTTAAACACCAAACTTTCAAATTAAGCTACCATTATTATATAACATTTAAAACATAAAAACCACAAAAAAATACGATTATATTTCACGTATTTAATCTACATTAGTAATAACCCCTGCTCCAATTGTTTTATCACTATCTTTAATTAAAAATTTCATATCTTCATCAAGAGCCATACTTCGCTCTAATTTAATATTTAAAGTTACTTTATCACCAGGATTAATATTATTATTATCTAATAATAAAGTGCCATCTATATCAATATCATTAAAATGAATAAGACATGGATAATCAGAAGTTATTGGTAAATTTATTCCTCCGGCATTAGTAGTTAAAAAAGATATTTCAGCTTCAAAGTTTTTAGTTTCTTCTATTGAATTAGGTAAAGCTAAAACTTGACCTTTTTCAATATCTTCTCTTGCCACGTCAGTTAAATATATACTTACTTTATCACCTGCTTGGGCTTCATCAATTGAACTTAAAATGTGTTCAATTTCTGATACAGTAGTTGTAATAATATCATGGTCTAATCCCATAATTGAAATAGAATCTCCCACATGAACAGACCCTCTAGAAATTTGACCAACGGCAATAGTGCCTTTACCAGTTTCATAAAAAATATCCGATATAGGCATCAAAAATGGTCCATCTAAATCAAAATCCGGATCAATATTTAAATCAACTTTACTTCCGGAAGTACTATTATTACTGTTATTAGATGATTCTTGATTAGTATTACTACTAGAATTATTATTAGTCGTATTATTAGAATTATCTTTATTAAAAGATTTACCAGTAAAAAGCCAAATAACAACTCCAATAGCTACAATAATTAAAACTAATACTATAATAGTTTTAATTCCACTATTATTAGATTCTACCTTTAACGGTTCATTATTTTGAAAATTATTCATATCCATATAATCCCTCCTATTCTTTCTTATTTTCAATTACTCTTCTACAATACTGACATCGACTAGTTTTAAGAGATATAATATTATCAGATCCACAATAAGGACATTTAACATAATTAGTAGTCTTCATTTTTTCTCTTTTAATCTTCATTTCTAAATCATTTTCTTTAGAAATTTTCTCATCTTGTAATTCAACATTTTTAATATAACTAATTAAACTATTATTAAATTTATTAAAAATAATTTTTATAACATAAGTTAAAAGTAAAAATATAACACCAATTGTAATTAATAATTTACTATACTTTATAAGATTTACATTATAAAATTCATTATTAATAATATCATTTAAAAATGGTATATCAATTTTTATTAAATTAAGAACACTATTTAATATTTTAGGAATAAGAATAAGTATTCCGGTTATAAAAATTATACTTGATGTAAAAAGATTTTTACGATTATTAATAAATAATCGTACTACTAATAAACAAATACCTAAAAATGGGATAAAATACAATGTTATAAAAATAACTGGTAAACTTAATAAAATTTTAACAAACATATTAAACATTACATACCTCTACTTTTTTAAATTATTCTTTAAGAAAGACGCTATTTCATTTTGATTTATTACATTATCAATTAATTTTTCCCCAAAATTTTGATTAACATTATTAGCACCATTCATCATACTATTTCTAAGGCGCGTCCGATGTTCAATAAAATGATTTTCTTGATTTAAATTATTAAGTTTTGTTTTAGTTTCACTTTCATAATTATGTCTAGCATCAGAATTACGATAGCGAAGAAACATTAAGACAAAATAAACAATTCCTAATAAACTAAATAGCCAATTATATTCAAAATCAATATTTAACATTAAGAAAATTCCAAATATTTCAACAATTATGGAAACTAAAATTAAGACAGGCATATGAATCGGTACACTACCCATTGTTTCTTTAGTTCGGGCATTAACAGCTACATAATGTAATATTTTTTCTTTACCTTTTACTTCTAAATAACTATATAACCAAACTGGTAAATAAGCTGACTTCCATTGTTCACCAATTACTTTAAAATCAATATTTTGCCAAGCTACTCCACGATTATATTGTCTAATAGTTTGATTAGCCGAATATTTAGCAACATTTTTAGATTGATAATCAACTAATGATTTTAAATCATCAATATTTGTATCTCTTTTTTCTGAAGAATATCCTTTTAAATAATTAGCATTAAATTTAACACAATTTTCTAAATCAAAAGGCATAATGGCATTAATAACATTATTTGTTTTATTAGAGCTATTATTTAATTTATCTTTACTTGATTCAACAGTTAAACCTTCAATAACTAAATCATAATCTCTTTTTACTGAATATAAATCAGCATCATAATAAGTTTCATCATTAACACTATAAGTTCTTTTTAAAATTTCGCCTTGTCCTTCTAAGTTTACATGTGAATTAAGATCAACTAACATATATGGTAAATAAACTCCCATAATATTTTCCGTTGTAAATTCTTTTTTAAATTTAGGATGGGCAAAAAATTTTCTTTTACGAACAAATTTTTCAATTTCTTTTTGGGCTTCTTCTTTAGTAATTCCAAAAGGTAACACAACATCAGGAATAGCCCCATTAGGAATTTGTTTATTAATTGATAACGTATTTCTACACCAATGACACCTGCTTTGGGTAGCAGAAGATGTATCAACTACTACCTCTGCCCCACAGGATTCACATTTTAAAGTTACAATGCTATCAAATTCATTATTAATATTACTAGCTCCAGAACCCATTACTTGCCCATGTAAATTTGCCAAATCACTTTGCATTTCCACATGTTGTGGTTCAAATTCATGACGACAAAAATTACATCTTAACTTACCATCAGAAACATTTAAAGAAATATCAGTTGAACCACATTTTGGACATTTATTTTGACCATCTTTGGCGGCATTATCAGTATTGATAATGGTGTCACTACTTTGCATAATTAAATCCCCAAAATTTGTTTTTTAACTTTTTCGTAATCTTCTTCAGTTATTGCTCCAGCATCTAATAATTTTTTCATTTCCAGCAATTTAGCTTCTGGAGTTTCATTAGAATTAGCATTATTGCCAAAAGCAGGTTGATATGCTGGTGGTGTTTGGGGTTGAGCAACTCCACCCATCATGGAACCAGCAGCATTCATACCCATACCCATAAAGGCCATTGCTGAACCACCGCCATTTTCGCCAGCAGCTTCTATACCTCGCGCCACAGATTGTTGCATAAATGAATTTCCTCTTGCTCCAGATAAAGCATCAGCTTTCTTAACGTCTTTCATTAATTCTTTAGTATCTTCATCATATTCAATAGACAAAATTGCGGTTTTAACAA
Organism: uncultured Bacilli bacterium; assembly: GCA_947631895.1. Classification (GTDB taxonomy): domain Bacteria; phylum Bacillota_I; class Bacilli_A; order RF39; family UBA660; genus Ventrenecus. Next base: position 4,288 of record CANRMU010000010.1, read on the forward strand.
TTTCTAAACCTCTTTGTTCTTTCCAATGAAAATCATTTTCAACAGCACTTGCCAAAGCCTGGGCAAAACCAATTTGATCACTTTGAATTTTACTCATTCGATTACCCTTACTTGGGTCATTAGTATAATTTGCAAAAGCCGCAGATAAAGAAGTAATTACTTCACTAAATAATTGATTTCCAGCATCATTATCCATATCAGCAAAATCAAAATCTTTAGCATTTGGTTGTAAATAACTAACTGGTACAAAATTTTTAACAAAAAGCATTGGATCAACAATTTTTAATGAATATGTTCCTCTAGCAATTGCTCCAACTTGAGTACCAAAGAAAGCATCATCCCAATATATTTCTGATTGAGTTCCAAACTTATTATTAGGTATTTCTTTTAAATTAACATAAAATGCTAATTGTTGAGTAGCTGGTTGACCTCCAAATTTAAATCTTTCCCATGAAGTTTTAACAGTTGATGCTAAAATTCCATCCCCGCTAAAAAATGATCTTGAATTTGGATCATCACTTCTAAATTCAAATCCTCCTGGTTCCATAATCATACCTGTAATTTCCCCATCTTGAACTGTAATAAGAGCCGTTCCTTCTGGAACAACAATCTTACTTCCATTAGTAATTACATTTTCTGAACCAACAACATTTGTGCCTCTATTAGCATTTGTTCCTTGTGCTACAGCTGGAAAAAGACCAGCAGTACTAGAAACACCTGGTTTTGGTGCATAATAATCCTTCCATTGATCAGCGAAAGTCCCGCCAATCGCCCCTGAAAACGCTTTAATAAATCCCATAAAAATCCTCTTTTCTATTATAAAATAAAGCCATAGTATTACTACTATGACCTAATTATATCATAAACATTTTATCTTTCAGTATTCTAAATATAAACTTAACATTTATTTTACATAAAAGCATTTACTTTCCACAACATTTCTTATACTTTTTTCCACTACCACAAGGACATAAATCATTTCTACCAATTTTCTTTTTCTTCATTTTATTATATTCATCAATACTATAACCATTATAAATCCACATAGGCATAATATTTTTATATTCTTTAATTAACTTTTCTATTTTTTCTACTGTAACATTTGATACATTATACTCTTTACACATACTCTCAAAAGTAGACTTATCATACATATTCATACACATTGAAAAAATTGTTACTGTTGTTAACATCCCGTTTTCTTTTTCATTTTCAACTATTTCCTGTAATTTTGTAAAAAACTCTCCAAATACATTATAAAAATCATCATCAATTATTTTAAAATTATCACTATCTTTTTTTAATCCATTTATTACTGATATTTCTACTTCTTTAAAATCAAATAATCCAATATACTCATCATTTATAATACTAAAACATTCATCAAGAAATTCATTTAATAATTCTTCTTTCGTAATATTTAAACCATGATATTTATTTAATATTTCTAATAATTTATCTATTTTTATTAAACCATTTAATAAAATATAGCAAAATATTATTTCATCATAATCTAAATCATCATCCTCTTCATAGATATAAAATTCATTTGGAACAATATAATTTATTTTACCATTTTCTTTATAAGCATATATATAACCTTTTTCAAAATAGCTTGGTTTCATTTTAAATTCAAGATTAAATATTTCTGGTCCACCATTAGCAATTATATCAAAAAATTGTAAATCCTCATCTTTTTCGTTCATAAAGTTCTCTACAATATGATTATATAACTCATCTTTACTAGGATTACTTAAATTATAATATTTAGCTAATTTTGCAAAACTATCTTTGTTTAAGCATTTTAAACAATCCATAACAGTTTTATTTTTAGGTTCTTTATCTAAATAAATATTTTCACAAATTTCTTTAATTTTAACTTCATTTAATGAATGACCATTTAAATACCAAGTTTTTATATTTTCATAATTTTGTTCTATAAAAGAGATAATTTCATCAATAGTTTTTTTCTTTAATTTAGATTTTTCATTTAATGCTTTTTTAAACTCTTCAAATGGTTTACTTATAAGTAAATAAAATAATTCATTAAAAACTCTTTTATTTTTAATTAATTCTAATTTATGAAACATTGACACAAAAAATTTAATATATATTACAGAATCTTCATAATTTAAAAAAGTATTTTCTGGATTAGAATTTAAAGATTCTACTCTTTCATCTACAATATGCATATTCTCAAAAGTATATTCAGTATAATACTTACTATTAATAACTGTTAAGCCTTTATCTATTATTATCTTATCTATTTCTTTTTTACTAACTTTTAAATCATTTTCATTTAAATAATTAATTAAATTATCTATCAAAACTACACCATTAATTAATAATGACGTATCAATTATAACTTTAATTTTTTCAATTTTGTTTTGATATCTCATTTTATCGATATCTAATGTAAGATATTTTTCTAATAATTCATCTGGAAAAATATATTCGATTTTTTGATTATTATAATAGCCAAAAAGAAAACCTAATTCTATTAAATTTACCAAAAATTCATTAGTTTTTTTATTTTTAGCAATTTTATCTAATTCTTCTACTTCTTCATCTGAAATTGTACAAATCTCATCACTAAAACTATTAATAATATAATCTCTTAAAAATTCTACTTTATCATTTTTACTATCAAAATTATCACTACCATCTAAGTCAGCAGTATATAATATTAAATCATCTAAAGTTTCCTCATTTAAATTTTCTAAGCAACTTTTTAAACTATTATCTTTAGGCTTAGTATTGGCAATATAAAGTTCTTTAACTTCTTCTTCATTCATTTTTGTTTTACTTCCTTTCAAAATATATATATATTAATCATATCATACTTTTTAAAAAGCAGCAAAAAAAGATATGTTAGTCGTTCATATCTTTCTTCATTTCATTATATTTTTGACATTCTAAATCTAAATCTTTAAATAAATTATCAATATCTTCTTTATTAGGAGTTCTAACACCACTAGCAAATTTATGACCACCACCATGATATTTACTAGCTATTTCATTAATAACTGGTCCTTTACTTCTAATATTAACTTTATATAATTTATTTTTTTCATCATAAGTTACAAAAGACCAAACATTAATATCTTTAATAAAATTAAAATCATTAATCATATTAGATGCTGTAGAAACATCAACATTATATTTTTTAATAACATCATCATCAATTATTATGGATGCAAAACCATTTGAAGTTACTTCCAAATTTGTAGCAATATAGCCATGAAATCTAATTTCTTCCATTGGTCTTTCATATAATTTAGCATATAATTCATGAAAAGGAATTTTAGTTCTTTCTAAAAGACACGTTACGATTTTGAAGGTTTCTAAAGTTGTATAAGAAAGTAAGAAACGGTCACTATCCGAAACAATTCCACAAAATAAATTAGATGCAACATTATTAGATAATTTTAAATTACTTTTTAAAATCATTTTTGTAATCATTTGACAGGTACTACAAGCTTCTTCATCTATCCATTCAATAATACCAAATTCTTCTTCAAAAGGATGATGATCTATTTTAATAACTTCTTTAAACTTTAAATCTTCAATTCCATCTACTCGATAAAAATTAGGAACATCTAAAGTTATTAACAAAACATTTTTTAATGTTTTATTATCAACTTTATCTAATAATCCATACTTTTTAAATTTAGATACCCCACTACCTACAGCATAGACTTTCTTTTTAGGATAATTATCTAAAATAAAATCTCTTAAAGCAATTTGACTACAGATTGCATCAGGATCAGGCCCAATATGACGAGCGATAACAATCGTTTCATATTGCTTAATTTTTCTTAAAATAATTTTTTTGATATCACTCTTCATATCAATCATTCTTTCTATTTGACAAATGAGTAAGCATCTCTTGCCATCATTACTTCTTCATTAGTTGGAATAACATAAGCACTTACTTTACTATCACTAGTAGTAATAACCCCTTCATTTTTATCTAAGTAACTTGCAATTTTATTATTTTCTTCTTTATCTAATTTAATACCCATAATTCCTAGTTGTTCTAAGACTTGTTCACGCATTGCTCTAGCATTTTCTCCTAGCCCTGCTGTAAAGACAATACCATCACATTCTTGTAATTCCACATAATAATTTGTAATGTAATTAACAATTCTTCTAACTAACATTTTTTGAGCGAGCATGCAATCAGTGTTACCATTTTTAATGCCTTCTTCAATATCTCTTGAATCACTGTATCCACCAATCGCAATTAAACCACTTTCTTTATTTAAGGCATTAGACACTTCTTTAGCACTCATGCCGTTTTCAATCATATAAGTTACAATTGATGGGTCTATCTCTCCGCAACGAGTAGACATCATTAAACCAGATACTGGGGTAAAGCCCATTGAGGTATTAATACTTTTACCATCTTTAACTGCACAGATACTAGCTCCATTACCAATATGACAAATAATTAAATTAATATCTTCTTTATGTAATTTTTCTTGCATGATACTTGTTATATAACGATAACTAGTTCCATGAAATCCATAACGTCTTACTCGGTATTTAGTATACCATTTTCTAGGTACCGGATATAAATAGTTTTCTTCTGGAATAGTTGTATGAAAAGATGTATCAAAAATAACCACATGACGAGCATTAGGCACAACTTTCATAGCCGATTTAATTCCCACAATACTAGCTGGATTATGCAAAGGTGCTAATGGAGAATTATCTTCAATTGTTTTAATAACTTCATCACTTACTTCGACACTAGAAGAAATGCTACCTCCTTGAACTGAACGATGACCAATAGCTTTTATTTCATCTAAACTCTCTACTATTTTTTGTTCCATTAATTCTTCTACTAAATATTTAAAAGCTACTTCATGATTAGGTAAATCTACTTCCTTTTTAATCTTTTCACCATTAACCTTAATTGTATAGAAGCTTTTATCCATACCTATTCTTTCAAAATAACCACTTATTAATAATTTTTCTTCTGGCATTTCATAAGCCGAAAACTTTAAAGATGAACTACCAGCATTTACACTTAATACTTTCAAAATAATCACTCCCAAAAGTATTTTACCAAATAGAATCCTTAAAGTCCATCATGAATAAAATCAATTTGACAATTATCTTCTAAATATTTTTTAGCAAACTCTTTTGACATTTTAGATTCAACAATATAATTAGCCTTTTCTTCTAAATAAATATAATCAGTATCAATTATTACTGCTTTATTATGATATTTAACAGCATTACTTAAACTAGCATCCATCCAAATATATCCTTTTTCTCTTAATCTTTTATATAATATATATATTTCTTCAATTTCACACTTACAATTAGGATATAGATAATCTTGAATCTCAACTGCTAAATATAAAATATTATTATTATTTACTTTAAAAACAAAATTTTTTTGAAAATAAACATTTACAATTTCATCTAATTTAGGAATATTTATAAAATTCTTATGATCTTTAAATTTAATAATGTAATCTTTATATATGAAGCAATTAAAATATAATTTTTTTATTTCATTATATTTAAAATTGTCTCCAAAAAAAGATTTGAAATAGCTATCCAAATCTTGATATTCTTTAGTGCCCATTATAAAACTACATTCATTTTTTTCATATTCATTAATTAAATCAATTAAAGAATTATAATGCTTGGGAATTAGCTCTTTCATTATTAAACGCATTAATCCTTGCATTAACATATTCAGTTATTTTTTGATCTTCAAAACTATTTTCTTCAATATTAAGAGGTAACCCTACTCTTTTAGAAGTATATGCTATACTGTCAATTAAAGTCATTGCACACTCAAGATCACTTTCATTAAAGTTTGTAACCAAATATGTAAAAATTTTTTCAGCTATTTCATTCATTTCAACTTCACTCATAAAAATACCTTCTTTCAAACTAATATTACCAAATTAACTTTAAATCAGTCAATTATATTAGAAAAACTTTACATTTGTTTACAAGTATTCTGGTTCACTAGTTATTATTTTATTAATTATATCTTCTTTATTTTGTTCTAATTTATTATCAAAAAGTTTTTCATTATAATTTAATTTTTTATTAGATAATTTTCTCATTAATTCATCACCATTATTAGTATGTATATTTTTTTATTTTTAATACAGATTAATATAGAGGTGTAAAAATGAAAAACGAATATTTTAATCAAAGAATATGCTGTCATGTTAAAAACTGTAAATTTTATGATAAAAGTGAAGAAAAGTGTCATTTAGGTAGTATTACAGTTGGTGATGAATCTGCTATTTGTGAAAGTTTCGAAGAAAAAGAATAAAATGACTATAAATACTCACTATAGTCATTTTTTTCTTGAGCTTTAATAATAACTTCATTTTTAATGGCTTCATTAATTAAAGATTCATAATCAAAATTTTGTTCATATTCTAAACATTTATCTAAGGTTGGATAAATAACAGGATGCTCTGGTACAAAAATAGTACAACAATCTTCATATGGTAAAATACTTGTTTCATAAGTTTTAATTTTTTTAGCAATATCAATAATTTCTAACTTATCAAAACACGCGACTGGTCTTATAACAGGCATTCTAACAACTTCATTAATAACACTCATACTATCTAAGGTTTGACTTGCTACTTGACCAATACTTTCGCCATTAATAATAATTTTACAATGATTTTTATGAGCAAGTTTCTCACTTATTCGATACATCATTCTTCGCATAATAGTTATCATATATTCACTTGGAACTTCTTTATAAATAGTTTCTTGCAAATTAGTAAAAGGAATTACATGAATTTTAATATGACCTTGATATTCACCAATAATATTTGCTAAAGTAATTACTTTATTTTTAGCTTCAACACTCGTATGAGGTGGACTATCAAAATAAATACATTCTAATTTAACTCCTCTTTTCATTGCTAAAAATCCAGCAACAGGACTATCGATTCCCCCTGATAGCATTAACATGCCTTTGCCTAAAGTACTAGTTGGATATCCTCCTAATCCTTTAATAGTCTCAAAATAAATATAAGCATTAGTCTTTCTTATTTCAACATTTATTAAAACTTCCGGATTATTAACATCAACTTTAACATCATGAATATTTTTTAAAACGACTCCTCCTAATTTTTGATTAACTTCTGGACTTGTTAAAAAATAATTTTTATCACTTCTTTTAGTATTAATCTTAAATGTTTTAAATTCTTTATTTTTTAATAATTCCATTAAACTATCCGTTATTAATTCCATACTATTATTTTCAAGTTCATAACCAATAGCTATTTCATGAATCCCAAAAACTTTTTGCAATTTTTCTTTAACAATTAAAAAATTATCTTCACTAGTTTTAACATACATTCTTCCTTTATCAAAAATAACATTAACTGAAATATCTTTTAAACTATTTAAAATATTATTTTGTAGTGTCTTTAAAAACAAGCCAATATTGGCTTTCTTAGTATTTAATTCTCCATATTTAATTAAAAATAATTTTTCCAAAGCAATCACTTCCTTTTGTTTTCACTTATTAATTCCATTGGTACGGATAATTGTTTAATTCTTTCCATAATTCTTCTAGATTTTAATTTATCATCTACACTTCCACTTGCTTTAAAATGACTTTCTAATTCTTCTAAAGATAAATTAGAAGTAAAAAAAGTAGTTCTATTTTTATTCATTCTTGTTTGTAAAATAGTTCCTAAAACTTCATCTCTTCCCCAATCACTTACCTTTTCAGCTCCAATATCATCAATACATAAAATATCAACATTTTCATATAATTTAATTTTTTCTTCATATAAATTCCAATCATCTTTTAAAGTTCTAAGTAATTCTGGAAAATAAACAATTTCACATCTAATTTGTTTTTGAAAGGCTAATTCATTTAATAAAGCACTGATTAAAAAAGTTTTACCACAACCAAAATTACCATATAAATATAAACCTTTTTGACTTTCTTTAAAATTAAATTTTTCAAAAAATTCATCTAACCATTTAATAACTTTAGCCCGTTTTTTATCAGAAAAATCAATATCTTTCATTCTTGCTAAATTAGTCTCTTCTAATTTTTGCTTTTTTTCTAATTCTTCTTCATAACGTACTTTCAAATATTTACAAGGCAAATAAGTGAAATAGACTTGATTATTTTCTTTTTGGGGCATTTTAACATGACCATTATAAGCATTTTGACAATGTGATAATCCTTTACAATTATGACAATTATCTAATTCTTTAACACAATCTTCTAATTTAGAAGTTAATTTAATCGCTTCATTTTTACTTAATTTTAATTTTTTAACTAATTTAACAAAAGTTGGATTTTCACAAGATTTATTAAAATTATCTTCTAATTGTTTAATATTTTCTTTAACCGTTAATTTCATGATACCCTCCTAATAATATTTTTCTAATATACTTTTTAAATCTTCTTCTTCTTCTTTACTCATTTGTTCTTTACTAATTGTTTCATTAAACCAAACCGGCATTATAGGATTGGTTTTTTCTTTATCATTATTTAATTTTTTAGTATATTTTTTATGTTCTTTTTCAGCAACTTCCATGGCTTCAGATGCCGTTTTAATACCAAGTCTTTTCCATTGTCCCGCGATAGTTTCAATAAATGATTGATTTAGCTTGTTATTATTTTTCTTTAAAACATAATCAATTAAAACATTGGTAACTGCAGGAGTAAGCCCTACATCTATTAACAATTCTTCTAAAACTCTTAAATCTCTATTTGTGGGATTAGAACCTTTATATTTACTAACTAAGAAATCATAAGGACTAGTATTTTCAAATACTTCAATAATTTTACCTCGTCTAGATGTATCACCACTCGGATTTTTTAAATATGATGGTTGGGTTCGATAAATTAAAGTTGGTAATTTACCTTGATGATTATATTGATAATATTTTCTTGTTTCAAGTCTTAGGGAATCTTTATCAATAAAACCTTTTTCATTTAAAGTCATTCTTAAAATTTCAACCATTTTTAAAGTATCAATATCATATATTAAAGCTAATTGATTAATTAATTCTCTAACCTTTTTATTAAAGGCTTTTTCATTTACTAAACCTTTAGGTAATGAAGAAATTAATAAATCAAAATCAACTTGGTCTTGCATATTTAATGGAAGAGTTGTTCTACCAATAGCTTCAAATGGTAAAAATTCTGAACTAGATGTATATACTTCATCAAATTTAGATGTTATTTCTTCAAAATTTTTTAAATCAAATTTCATAACTTGATATTCTTTTTTTAATAAATCATATTCATAAGAACCAATATTATTGTATAAAACGACACTAAAAATGGGATTAGCAAAAAATTCTTTAGCATTCAAAGGGCTATATAATTCATAAACATAATTATTAGGTTCACCTTTTTCAAAATAGGTTCTAATTAAACCTACTCCTTCTAAAGTAATCCGAGCTTTTTTAATATCTTCTAAACTAGTTTTTAAAATCGTCATTAAATGATGATGAGTATATTCCATACTAACAATATTAAAACGTTCTAAATCTCGCCATAAAGTAAGATAAAGACTTACGGCAATACTACCAATGATGGGTTCATATAAATTAACTAAATTTTTACGATCTAATTCACTTAAAGTTGTTTTATTAATAACCATATACTTATCAGCTGGCAAAAAAGTAATATTCATATAAACCCCACCTTTCATTATTTTGTATTATATAAAATTTTTAATTATTAAACAAGATTAATGTATCACATAAGGACTTTCCTTAGTTCCAAAACCTCCCATTATTTTAACTTCTCTTTTTAAATAAGCAGTTGGATAAACATCTGCAACACTACTGGTAAAAACACTTTCTAAATTTCCATTGTTATACATAATTGCATAAGAATTACTAGTGGTAGATGATGATGGACTAATCGTCCAAAAAATACTTTTATTATTTATTAACCAACTATTTTTAGCACACAATGAATCATCATCACAACTATTAGCAAACAAATAATCAGATGGATTCATTAGACCAATGTAAGCCTCATAACTATTTGTTCTTTCTAAAGTATCAGTACAATATTCTCCACTTAAACATTTCTTTTCATTAACTCCTAATTCACTATTATAAAAATCAATTTTACTTAAACTATTAATACTAGAATCCATTATACTTCCTAAATGCCAAGGAGCTTTATATAAATATTTCTTAATACTTTCATTTAAACCATTATTAGTAAAATCACAATCTAATTCTTTATTTTCTCTTCCAATAACACATTTACTTTTCTTCTGATTATAAAAATCATTATTTAATAAATTATTAAGCTTAGATGTACTCCATTCATTAACACCATAACCTAAATTAACATCACTACTAGAACTATCCCAAGCAAATTTACCTATTTTATCTTCTCTAATAATTTTAACATAAGATACCCCATCAATTTTCATAATCCCAATTATTCGCCATAAAATAGAATCACCTTCATGATACATTAATACACACTTACGATTTTCATTTAAACAATCACTCATATTATCAAAATCTTTATAATCATTTTTATCTTCTAGAAACCCCCGATAAACAATACTCTGATACTTTTCCCCTAAATCTAAATAATTATTAGGACTTTCACCAACATATCTTAAATTATTATCTTCAAACTTAACTAAACTATCAGAACTATTAGCTATACTATATAGGCAATCACTAAATAAAAGATGATTCTTTTTAAAACAATTATCAACTTCTTCACTACTAGGAATAAGTGGTCCTTTAGATAAAATCCAAATAGTATAACCTATCTCAATACTTAAAAATCCCAAAATAATAATTCCCATTATTATTAAAAATATATTTTTCTTTTTTAATTTTCTTTTTTTCTTCACTTTCCAACCACCTACTACTATATAAAAAATTTTAACATATCTTGTCGTAAAACACCATCTAAAATTATTTACAACTAAAACTTTAAATGATATACTTTTATTAGAATAAGGGTGTGTATAAAGATGAATGAAAATATTTTAAGAGATAATATTATGTACCTAAGACAATGGACTAATGTTAATCCTGCTTTTAATGCTTTAACGATTGAAGATAATTATTTAGTTTTAAGACAAAATGGTAATGAAGAAAAACAAGATATATCAAATTTTTATTTTCCTGATATGTTATATAATGAAACATTTAGAAGAAAATTAGAAAAAGATTATAATGCTGAAAATTTATTTAGAATAGTAGAAGTTTATTGTAAAGCTAAAGAAGCTACAAAAAGAACTGAAAACTCTATTCCATATATTGCTAATTTAGAAATCTTAGAAGAAAATCAACAACCTTTTTTATTAATCCATACCACCGATAATAAAAAATATCGTTTTGACACAACTGATATTAATAAAGTAATAAATATTTACGAACAATTAAAGCAAGCTAAAATAAATATTACATTACAAGAATTTGGGGAGGCAATTAAAAATGATTCGAATAAATGAGTATGAAGATTACATCTTAAGACCTACACCTTTAGATAATACTGAAATTAATCAAGTTGAAGAATTTGAAAGATTAGTTTTTCTAGCAAAAATGTATGATGAAGATATTACTAGTGAAGCAGTTGATGAATTAAAATTTAGCTATGACTCTAAAATGAGTGAAGCAACTGTTCTTCAAAATAAAAGTCAAAATACCATCAATGCTTTAGCAAGAAATGCCAAAATGAATAATCAATTAGATCAAATTGCAAAGGCAAAGGCTAGTGATAATCTTACTTTAGAAAGAAAAAATGATACTACAAGCTTCAGTGCAGGATTTACAAATGCTTCAATCATTATCTTTGTTGTTATGCTCGTTGGTATAATAACATCAGTATTACTATTAAGTATATCTTAATAGTTTTTTTATGATTTAAAAAGTCCAAGACTTAAATAATTTTATAAAATCAAAATACTTTTGAGGCATATAAATACCACTTACGGCTGGATAATATACTATGAAAAATAAGATAACTAATGCTAAATAAAAATAAATAACAAAATTACTTTTAAATTTTTTAGCTATATCATCTAAAGTATAAACATTAGCAAGCATAATAAATGGCAAGATAGAAAAATAATGATATAAAAACATTCCTCTACTAATAAAGGCAAATGGAATAAAAATTAATGTTATAGCACACAAAAGAATATATGCAATTTTATCTTTCTTTTTAAATAATTTAATGAATAAATATAGATAACTTGCAATTCCAAACCACCAAATAACTATATTTCCTACTCCTGTTATACTAGCATGTAACCCAGCTTCATTGGTATTACCATAATACCACACCGGTTTATATGAAATAGGCCAAGTGTAAAATGGTGATGAAAAAGGATGACTATCATCTACGCTAGAATGATATTCATAAATTCTTACCCCTTGTTGAAAAACTTCTTTTATACTAAAATCATTAAACCAAGCAACATTTGGATAAATATAATAACTTCCTACATAAATTATAAAAGGAATTATCACAAAGAAACATACCGATTTAAAAAATAATTTAAGCGTTACTTTTTTATTTTTAATTACATGAGTAAGAAAAATTACTGCTAAACCTAACCCAGCATAAAAACCTATCCATTTAGTAGTAATAGAACAGCCAAAAAACAAACCCGATAAAAATAAATTTCGATTCTCTTTTTCCCCTATTATATAATTATACATAAAATAAAATGACAGAAGAATAAATAAAACTAAAAAACTATCAATTGTTCCCATCCTTGTTTGGGCAAAATGAAAAGTATCAAAAGCCATCAATAACGATGCTACAACAGCTAAATTTCTTTTATTAAATAATTTTTTAGCAAACAAATACATTACTAATACCATTAAAATACCTGCAATATTACCCATTAAACGGTAATAAAAAGGTGCCATATGATTAAAAACTTTAAGAGGTATTGCTTGAATAAGTTTACCTAATGGAGGATGAACCCATTCATAGGCCATTAAACCATTAGCATATTCATAAGCAGTTCTAGCAAAATATACTTCATCAAAATATGTGGAATTCATCAAATTAATTTCAGACGGAATAGTATCTTGTTCATCAGTTAAGGTCGTAATAGGTTTTAAACCATTTGTTATAAGTTTAATATTTATTTTATTCATTTCACTATCATAAAAAGCTAATTCACCTATTGCCATTTCTTCTTGAGGAACTAATACAATATGACTTATAGTGTCATCTATATAAACTTCTTGCCAAGTAAAAGACTTAGAAGTTATATCAATAACATCTTTATTAGATAATTCTAATTGATAATTATTACAATTATTTCCTGAAAAGAAAATCATTTCATCAATATATATTTCATCATCAAATTGAATTAAGATTTTTTCATTTCGTTTTAAATTTAAAAAAGTATTAGGATTTTTAAATGAACCTAAATTAATAAAAGATAAAATGGCATATAAACCAACAATAATTGTCATCAAAATATAATCAAATTTATCAATTTTCTTATTCATAATTACCTCTTTTTAAAATATATAAAATATTATAACGTATAACTTACTATTAGTAAAATTAATTTTAGTTCTTGATAGTGTTTCCAAAGTGGGGAGATTCTAAAAAAGCCATTTATATACAATAAAAAAATGGTTAAAACCTAAAAATTGCTTTATAATTAAATTGATTAAAAAAATAGAAAGCGAGGTTTTAACCATATGGATATTATACCATTACTCAACGAATTTACTAGTAATTTTAATGA
>CANRMU010000011.1 GCA_947631895.1 uncultured Bacilli bacterium
CTTTCAATATCAATATTTAAACATGCTGAATTAACAACATTTTCTGCTGTTTGCTCTTTTGTTAGAATCCAATAAGCGTATGATACACCTACAATCAATAATATTACTCCTAAGACAAGTGAAGTCATTAATATATATTTCTTTTTCTTATTTTCCATTTCATACAGTCCTTTCTTATGCTAAATAAATTGTAACATACCCCTCCCCCATTATGTCAAGAAAAAAAGCAACAAATCTGTCTAATTTTACATAATTTGTCACTTTTAAATTTAAGCCTTATCAGTTGAACCAAAGCCACCTTTTCTTGTACCTTCGGCTATATCATGGTCAACTGTTAAAAATTTTAAAAACATTACTTGGCCAATAACATCACCTTTATGAACTTCTAATGGTTCTTTATTGAAATTAAAGTATTGAAAATAAAAATGTCCATCATTACTTTCATTGCCATAATAATCAGCATCTACTAAACCAATACTATTAGCCATTACAAAACCTTTTTTAGGACCAGAACTTCTATTTAATAAAATATAACATTCGTCATCTTGACAATAGGCTTTTAAACCAGTTGGAATTAGTGTTGGTTTAATCCCAAATTCATATGGTGGGATTGTAATATCTTCTGCTGCTTCAACATCATAAGCTGCACTTTTTTTAGTTTTTCTAATTGGTAAGTGAATATCCTTATCTTCATATCCTTTTACTACTTCAAATCCTCTTTCTTTCATTATAAATCACATCCTTAAAATAATTATAACTAATAATTTAATATTTGTCATATAAAAGTGTAATTTTATGATTTTTTATTTCAATAAAACCTTCTTCTTTTAAATATTTTAATTCTCTTGACATTGCGCTTCGATCAATGGCTAAATAATCAGCTAAATCAGTAAAATTAAATGGTAAGTTAATAACTCTTAAACCATTTTTTTTAGATTCAATATTAAAATATTCTAAGAGTTTATTTCTTATTGTTTTTTTAGTAAGAATTTCAATGCGATTATTTCTTTCTTCGATTTTTAAAATAATAATTTCTAATAAATTTTTAAGAAATTGGTTATAATAACTTTTATTTTCTAAATCTAAATTTTTTATTTCATCATAATCAATAATATAGACTGTACTTTCTTCTTTAGTTAAAATATCATATTCATTAGAAAGTGGAGATATAATAGTACCAAAAATATCATTTTCTTCTAATTCTTCAATTATTGTTCTTGTACCATTATAGTCAGTTTTAATTATTTGCATCATTCCTTTAATAACAATTCCAATAATATTTCCTTGATTAATATTAGAAAGAATTAGTTCATTTTTAGGGAATGTTAAACGACTTGACTCTAAAGTGTAAAGTAATTTTTCCCGGTTTTTAGGACTTATATTTTGAAATGGATTTAGCATTTTACGGCCTCCTAAAAAAATAATAACATTTTTTGTAAAATGTTGCAATTGCAACAATGAAGTTTTTCAATAAAGTGCTATACTTGGTTTGGTTAAGAGAAAGGTAGGCAGTAAATTATGAAAATAATTAAACGTGATGGACATATGGTAGATTATAGTCCTGAAAAAATTGAAAATGCTATTATGAAAGCAAATATGGAAGTTGAAGAAGAGGATCAAGCATCTCCTACTCAAATTAAAAATATTATTAAATATATTGAAAAATTAGGTAAGAAAAGAATGCTTGTTGAAGATATTCAAGATATTATTGAACAAAAATTAATGAGTATTGGTAAATATTCTTTAGCTAAAAAATATATAACTTATCGTTATACTAGAGAATTAGTTAGAAAAAGTAATACAACTGACTTAGCTATTAAAGAATTAATAGATGGGGAAAGTGAATATTGGAATACCGAAAATTCCAATAAGAATGCTAAAATAATTACTACGCAAAGAGATTATTTAGCAGGTATTACTAGTACAGATATCACAAGAAGATTTTTGCTTCCTGAAGATATTGTTAAAGCTCATGATGAAGGTATTATTCATTTTCATGATGCCGATTACTTTGCCCAAAATGCAATGCACAACTGTGATTTAATTAACTTAGAAGATATGTTACAAAATGGTACTAATATTAATGGTGTAATGATTGAAAAACCTCATAAATTTTTAACAGCTATGACTATTGCAACTCAATTAATTACGGCTGTTAATTCAAGTCAATATGGTGGGGTTACTATAACACTTACTCACCTAGCACCTTTTGTAAGAGATAGCTATAATCGTTATTTAGAAAAATATAAAGAACGTAAATTTAGTAAAGCTGATTGTGAAAAATACGCTAAAGAAGATTTAGCAAGAGAAATAAAAGATGGTGTTCAAACTTTCCAATATCAAATTAATTCAATGACAACTACTAATGGTCAAGCACCATTCTTAAGTGTTTGTATGTATTTAGGTGAAACTACTGAATACAAAGAAGAATTAGCAATGATTATTGAAGAAGTTTTAAAACAAAGAATTGAAGGTATGAAAAATGATAAAGGAGTATATGTTACTCCAGCCTTCCCTAAACTTCTATATGTCTTAGAAGAAGATAATATTCATGAAGATAGTAAATATTGGTATTTAACTAAACTTGCCGCTGAATGTACAGCTAAGAGAATGGTACCAGATTATATCTCTGAAAAAATTATGAAACAATTAAAAATTGATAAAAATGGTGATGGTCAATGCTATCCTTGTATGGGATGTAGATCTTTTCTTACTCCATACGTTGATGAAAATGGTAAACCTAAATATTATGGAAGATTTAATCAAGGTGTTGTAACAATTAACTTAGTTGATGTTGCCCTAAGTTCTGATAAAGACGAAGAAGAATTTTGGAAGATTATGGATGATCGTCTAGAATTATGTCATCGTGCTTTACAAATTCGTCATAAAAGACTTAGTAAAGCTACTAGTGATGTTGCCCCAATACTATGGCAATATGGTGCCTTAGCAAGATTAAAACCAGGTGAATCAATTCATGATTTACTACATAATGGCTACTCTACTATTTCACTTGGTTATGCAGGATTATATGAATGTACTAAATATATGACAGGACATTCTCATACTGATAATGGTAAAGGTAAAGAATTTGCATTAAGTGTTATGAGAAAATTAAATGAAGCTTGCAAAAAATGGAAAGAAACTGAAAATATTGATTACAGTGTTTATGGAACACCTATTGAATCAACAACTTATAAATTTGCTAAAGCCTTAAGAGAAAGATTTGGCGTTGTAAAAGGAATTACTGATCGTGATTATATAACTAACTCTTATCATGTTCCAGTATTTGAAGAAATTGATGCTTTTGATAAATTAAAATTAGAAAGTGAATTCCAAGCATTAAGTCCTGGAGGCGCAATTTCATATATTGAAACACCTAACCTTTCTAATAATTTAGATGCCGTAATTGAAGTTATTAAATTTATTTATGATACAATTATGTATGCTGAATTAAATACTAAATTGGATTATTGTCATGAATGTGGCTATACTGGTGAAATTTTAATTGATGATAATCTTGAATGGTATTGTCCAGAATGTGGCAATCGTGACCATGCTAAATTAAATGTTGCTAGACGTACTTGTGGTTATATTGGTTCTAATTTCTGGAACAAAGGTCGTACTCAAGAAATTAAAGAAAGAGTTATTCACTTAGATAATAAGGATGCTTAATTATGAGATACAACAAAATAAGAAAAATGGATATTTCTAATGGCCCAGGAGTAAGAGTTTCAATATTCTTACAAGGCTGTGCCTTTAAATGTAAAAATTGTTTTAATCCTGAAACTCATGATTTTAATGGTGGTTTAGAATTTAACCAAGATGTCGTTAATCAAGTATTAGAATTAGCAAATAAAGACCACATTGCTGGTCTTTCCATCTTAGGTGGAGAACCAATGCATCCTAAAAATATTGAAGCAACTAAAATGCTTGCAAAAGCATTTAAAGAAAAATACCCAGATAAAACAGTTTGGGTATGGTCTGGTTTTCTATTTGAAAATTTAAAAGATAAAGATGTTTTAAATTATATTGATGTTTTAGTAGATGGTCAATTTGTAGATGAACTAAGAGATCCTATGCTACATTGGAAAGGTTCTTCTAATCAAAGAGTCATTGATGTTCAAAAGTCTTTAAAAAATAATAAAATTATTTTATTTGATGAATATATAAAAGCAAATTAAAGCAGAACAGTAAAAAATTTTATACTATAAAAAATAAGAGCATTATTTACTCTTATTTTTATTTTGTTTTTTTCTAATTAGATAACATTTAATCATAACTAAAGCAAAAATTAAACTAATACTACATGCTACAATATCAACACCAATTATCCATGTATCTCGAAATCTAGTTGGTACATCAGGATCAATATAAATCCTCATTTTACTATTAATTTTAGGATAAAACATTGCCATATGTAATGTTTTATTACAATGATAAGTCCTTCCATTATAAACATATTCTAACTCAGCATAGTGATAAACAGAATCTACTTCATTAGTATTTGGAACATGTTTATGTCCAATACTGGTAACTACTGAATCAACCTTAACATAATCTTTAGTTTCAATATATGTCGATACTAAATTGATACTAAACATTAAAAATAAAAGCAATGAAAATATCATTAATACTAAAAAAATTATTGGATTTAAATTTTGATTAACTTGTACTTTACCCATTTTAATCTTCATCATTTTTACCACCTTTTTAATTTTTTTATATTTTATATATTAACATAACATATTTTTATTTGTAAATAGCAAACGAAGATGAAAAATTAAAAAAGAACATTATCCATGTCCCTAATTTTAAATATTAAATGGTGTCCCAGATAGGGTTTGAACCTACAACCTTTAGCTCCGGAGGCTAACGCTCTATCCAATTGAGCTACTGGGACAAAAACTATTACATTTAAAATAAATGTAATATGTCTTGAATAGTTATATAAATCATTAACAGCATTAATAAAGCAAATCCTACTAAATTACAAATACTTTCAAATTTAACATTAATTGGACTTCCCTTAATTTTTTCAACTATCATAAAGAAGATATGTCCACCATCAAAAGCTGGGAATGGTAAGATATTAATGAATCCGACATTAATACATAAGAAAGCTGTTATATAAATAAGTTGAATAAGTCCTTGTTCTCTTGATGTATCAATTACTTTATAAATACCTACAGGACCAGATAAATTATTTAAAGATAATTGTCCCGTAAATAATCCTCCAATTGTAATTGCCATACTATGAATGACATTACCAAATTTAGTAAAGGCATATTTAATACTTCCCCATAATCCTTTTTCTTCATAAGTATCTAAATTAATTCCAAAAACATTTTGTTCTTGACCATTATCATTTTTTATTTTTTCTGGTACAACTTTTAGATTTTCAATTTGACCATCTTCATGTTTTACTTGAAAATCATAAGTATTATTTTCAGTTTTATAATATAAATAAATTTGGCCTACATCCCAATTAGTTACTTTATGACCATTAATAGCTAAAATTTCATCATTACCTTTAATACCAGCTTTTAAAGCAGCAGAATCAGGATCTACTTTAGCAATTTTATTGGTTGCAATTTTACCACCCCAAATAATAGACATAATAAATAATAAAACTAAAGCTAAAATAAAGTTGTTTAAAACTCCTGCTGATAAAATTAATAATCTCTGATACCATGGCCTATTACATAAAAATTTTTCTTTAGGTATTTTATTATCATCTTCATATACTTCCCCAGCCATTTGCACAAAACCACCAATAGGTAAAGCTCTTATATTATAAAATATTCCATCTTTTCCTTTATGAGAAAAGATAACTGGTCCCATTCCTATTGAAAATTCATAAATAAAAACTCCAGACTTTTTAGCCGTTATAAAATGACCAAACTCATGTACTAAAATAATTATTCCTAAAATAAAAATAAATAAAATTAAACTAACAATCCACATATTCTTCATCCTCCTATATAACTTTTAAAAATACATAATATATTAAAATAACAAATATAAAACTATCAATTCGATCTAATATCCCACCATGACCAGGTATTAAATTAGAATAATCTTTAATATCATTTTCTCTTTTAATTTTACTAAATAATAAATCACCTAACTGTCCCATAATTGATAAGATTAAACTTATTACTATTGTTAATATAATATTTCTATCACTTACTAACAAGTAATAAAAACAACTACATAAACAAGTCGCGACAAGACTTCCACTTAACGACCCAGCAATCGTTTTAGATGGACTTATGGAAGGTGCTATCTTTCTTTTTCCTATTAAAGAACCAACAATAAAAGCCGTAGTATCAGTAATAATGGGAATTAAAGCTAGGTAAGTAAATAAATAAATACTTTCAGTTCGAACTACTATCATGGAATGAAAAGCCATTCCAAGAAAAATAACAACTGCAAATAAATAAAAAGCATCTTTAGTTTCATATTTATTTTTGTTCAAAAATAACGTTGGTAATAAATAAACCATTAAAATTAAAATTAACAGTCGATGAGATATACTATAGGAAACTAATCCTCCTTGATATTCATAAAAAACAATTCCTAACAATGCCAAAACACTAAATAAATTAAGAGCACTAGGAATTTTATTATGACTTTTCTTTAAGTCTAATAATTCTTTTAAAGCCAAAATTGCTATGATAGCAAGTCCTAAAGAAAAAACCTCATTTCCTGCTAGTATAATTGGTACAACAATTAAAAGCATAACAATTGAGCTTATTACTCTTTTTTTCATTACTTCACCTACGTCTTCTAATTAAAGTATACTCTTTATCTTAAATTTATGCAATGTAAGAACGAAAATTTGACAAAAGAAAAAATCATTATTAACAAACAATGACTACTTTTTTAAATTTTTATAATACTTATCAACTCTAGTAGGTAAATTTTTAGATTCTTTTGCTGTTTCCTCATTAAATAAATCAATAGTTTTAATTTCTAACTTTCTAGCAATTAAATCAATATTTTTACAAGTTAAATTTGCTTCCCCATTTTCAATTGTACTTAGATAAGCCATTTTAAAACCAGTCATTTCAGCAAATTTTTCCTGAGTTAGATTTTTTTGAAAACGATAATATTTAGTGTTGCAACCAATTAAATGCATTGAATCCATAACTTATCCCTCTTCTTATTAATATAAAAATTATAAAGCTATAAGTTAATTAACTTAATACCAATATATCTTATTAATTTATATTGTAATAATATCTTTTTTTTGATATATTTAAATAGATAATAAAGGAGTTAAACGATAAAATGAAAAAGATTATAGGATTACTAATACTTCTAATATTTGCATTGTTAATTTATCAAAATATTAAATTAGATAATCATGTTAATAATGATAATGTTTATTTTGCTTTTTATAATGGGAATGAAAAAATTAATGAAATGCCAGGAAAAGATAATGCCGATGGTTTAGTTTTTAATTATGCTTTATGTGATAATGGAGCAATTGTTCTTTGGAATGAAGAAGAATGGGCTCCGCTTGTTAAAAACTTAAGTAAAAATAAAACCAAATGTAGTTTATACTTTGGCCCAAAACCGATAGAATTAGATAAAGATATTCCTATAGTTGAAAGTGATGATGGACTATATAAAGTAGAACATACTGACTTAACAGAACTAGATAGTTCTTGGAGTAAAACAGAATACAGATATGCTGGATTAAATCCTAATAATTATGTAAAATTTAATAATGAAATTTGGCGAATTATTGGTCTTGTAAACGTTCAAACAGAAAATGGCGTTGAACAGCGAATTAAAATTATTAGACCTAATGGAATAAATAATCAAAAAGATTTTGCCGACTCACCATGGGACTTCGATTTTGAAGATGAAAATTTATATCATAATGATTGGACAGATGCAAGTTTAATGAAAACTTTAAATGACACCTATTATAATAGCAAAAGTGGTGAATGTTCTGATATAATTAGTTTTGATAAAACTTTTCCGTGCGATTTTACAGGAAATAGTGATTTACCAAAAGGACTGGATAATAAAGCAAGAGAAATGGTTGATAGTGATGTTATATGGAACTTAGGAAGAACTTCCGAAGATAATTATAACTTTTATAATTGGAGTGCCCAAATGGTTTATGAAATGGAAAGAGGTAAAATTGGTTTAGATGACTATCCAACAGAATGGAGTAAAGAAAATGATAAAATGTATCATAATGGCATAGGATTAATATATCCTAGTGATAATATTTATGCCGTTGGTGGAGATTATGGTCAGCGATATACTTGTTTAGAAAATGTATTTTCAGTTTGTTATGAATATGATTGGTTAAAACTAGATGTAGACTATTATTTATGGACTTTAACTCCTTTTTCAGATAATATAGGAGAAGCAGTCGTAGTTGGTGAAGATGGATTTTTTATAAGTTCTATGTATGACAATAATGGTGTTTGGCCGACATTATATTTAAAACCATCTGTTAAAATACTTTCTAATTCCAATCTTGATACTTATGGTTCGATTAATAATCCATTTATTCTATCTTAATAAGACAAATTAAAAACTCTGTTTAAAATAGAGTTTTTAATTTAAAGAATTAAAGTTAACTTTTATTTTACCAAGTTCATTTAAATAAGCAAAAGCAATTAATAAAGTTCTAAGACTTGATGCCATTTTTCCAGATTTCCCAATAACAGCACCCATATCGCTTTCACTTACATAAATATTAACAACATTTATGTCATCTTCACTTTGGTATTCTACTTTAACACTTTCAGAATCTTTACAAATGCTTTTTACTAAAAATAAAGCATAATCAACTAACTTTTCCATTATTTCACACTCTTCTTAGAATCAGCATATTTTTTCATAATTCCTTGTTTACTTAGAATATTACGAACTGTATCTGTTGGTTGAGCCCCTTTACTTAACCAATATAAAGCTTTTTCTTCATCAATAGTTACTTTAGAAGCATCTTTAATTGGATCATATGTTCCAACAACTTCTAAGAAACGTCCATCTCTAGGACTTCTTGAATCAGCTGCAACGATACGATAAAAAGGTTTTGCTTTAGCTCCCATTCTTTTTAATCTTAATTTAACGGCCATATATGTCCCTCCTTTTTCATGTTTTTAATATAGCAAATATTTATTTAGGTGTCAATATTTTTTAGTTGACATTAAATTATATGTTTTTTAAATCTTCTTTTGTAATCGAATAAATAATTTGGTCATTTCTTTCTTTAGTATATTTATTAATTCTTCTCTTTTTAAAACAGCATCTAAATGCATCCCAGCTTTTGCCATAACTTTGCCACTAGCTGGATTGCCACTTATGTGCCGTGCTTCTATTAAATAAACATCACATTCATTTAATAAATATAAAATAACATTTCTAAGAGCTTCAGTCGCATATCCCTTACCCCAAAATTTAGAACCATAACAATATCCTAATTCAACTATATTATCATTTTTATTAATCGTAACTGCACAGATACTGCCAATTAATTCATGAGTATCTTTTTTCAACAACCCAATTATAATTTTTTATTATTGATTTAGTTTCTTCAAGATTTTGATGGACATCCCAATATAAAAATTTACAACATAAAGGATCAGTTGCCCAATTATGATACATTTCATTAGCATCTTCAATCTTAAATTTTCTTAATATTAATCTATTAGTTATAATAGTTTTTGTTTCGATATTTTTCATAATTTAAACTCCAGCCTTATTTTAATATTTTTTTCACTAATGCCCTTGTATATTCACATTGATTTCTATCGATTCCATAAATGCTTCCAGTCCCATTAAGTGAACCTGTTGCACAACCACCGCCACATAGTGTTAATGCTTCACAATCTAGGCATTCATCATTATTAAATCTATTTCTTTTTCGCCATATTTCCCAATTTTTATTATTAGCAAAATCCGAATCAATAGTTCCCATATAATTTGAACCATATTTTTCTAAAGCCTGACAAGCATAAACTTTCTTATCTGGGAAAACAGTAATTTTTCTAGTAACACCACAAGAACTTTTAGCTAATCTTGCATCTTTACTAATAATTTTATTATATAAATCTTCAAAAACATAATCTACTGCTTTATTGTTATAACAAATATAGGACTTTAACATTTCATAAGCTAAAGTTTTTGAGTACTTTTGATTTACTCCGTATGAATCAGTTATTAAAATATTTACAGCATACTCATTTAAATTTAATTCATTTATAATATAATTTAACGTTTCTGAAAAATTATTAACATTATCATTATTAGCTGTAATCATTGGTAAAACTTTAATATTATTTTCTAGAAGTTTTTTTATATTATTCATAACAATATCAAAACTGCCAAACCCATTAATATCTTTACGATGCATATTATGAACATCTTTTTTTCCATCTAAAGAAACCTGTACTTCTACATTATATGTTTTAAATAAATTTATTATTTCATTATCTAATAATGTTAAATTTGTATTAATAACAATATTAGTATCACTATCTTTAAACTTATTGAATGCATAAGGTATAGCATATTTTAGAAGTTCTTTATTTAATAGTGGCTCACCACCATAAAATGTGATTTGTTGCCAATAATCGTCATTTTTGACATTATCCTTTACAATATCAAAAAAAATATCTAATGATTTTTTTGCAACATCAAATGTCATATTTTGATGATTTTGCAAAGATTTGCTATTATTACTACGATAAAAACAATAATCACAATCTAAATTACAATTAGTTGTAGTAATTAAATATAAAGATTGAAATTGTTTATCAGTAGTTTCTTCAATCATTTTTTTTATATATTGTTCTTCCCATTCCTTAGTTGTAAGGATATTTAAATCAATTAATTTTTGCAAGGAGCATTCGATAACATCTTTATTTTTATTTTTTCTTATATAATTAATTTCTTCTTCACTCAAAGCTATTTTCCTTCTTGAAACTGCATCCCATACATTATTATTATCTATAATATGAATAAATCTACTAATTTTCATTTTCTTTACTCTTTTCATAACTACTATCTTTATTTTCATTTTCTAAAGCATATTTAGGGAAATATCCCAAATCATAAACATTTTGACATTCAGGATCTGGGGCATAAAAGTCATAATTATATTTAGTTAGTGCATGTAACCTACATCCTCCTCGGCATAAATTTCTCGCTAAACAATTACCGCAAATTCCTTTTAATTTATCCTCTTCCATTTTTTTATATTTTAGTAATTTTTCATTTGTTTTCCAAATCTCAGATATTTTAGTATTTCTTACATTATCAAAAATAAAATACTTATTATCAGATGCAACATGACAAAGGGCAACATTACCAGAATATCCAATGCCTAACATAGCTTTTCCCCATGGGCAAAAACTGTGACGATAAATATCAATTGGAACTATTGCCATATTTAATTCAACAGACAAATTTTGATCTTCATTATGCTTTCTTAAAAAATCATAATAAAATTCATCCATTAACTTTTTAATTTCAGGATACGAAATACCATGTTCTTCATTGGCTTTAATTCCTTTACCATATTCTATAATATTTGGTAATAGCCTAAATCCCAATCCTAATTCTTCATGAATAACTCTAGCCAATTTAGGAATTTCATCATAGTTATTTTTACTAAGAACCGTTATAATTCTAAGTGGTATTCCACTATCTTTAATTATTTTTATCATTTTAAAAGTTTTATCAAAAGAGCCATTGCCTCTAGTTAAATCATTAGTTTCTCTGTTTATTCCATCAAGACTAATAGAAATAGATAATTTGTCTTTAAAAGGTTTTAAATAATCTATTTGATTTTTTGTTACAATAGTACCGTTTGTCTCAATACTTACTTCTAATCCTAATTTTATAGTTTCAACAATTAATTCCAAACAATCATGTCTACAAAATATTTCTCCACCTGTCATATTAACTTTTCTTAATCCAACCTTTTTTGCGTCCTTAAATATTTCTAACCATTCATCTTTAGTAAGTTCATTTTAATGCAACTATTATTTTCTTCCTCATTTCTACCGCAATAAACACATTTTAAATTGCAACGATTAGTTAAAATTACTGATAATATTTCTAAACTATCTTTATTCATAAATATAACCTACTTCCTATATATAAAACATTAAATGTTATTTTATTAAGAAAAAACCTTTTTAAAAAGGCTTATAACTTACCCTCTACGGCAATTATAATTTAATTTTTCTTTAGATATTTTTTTGATTTTATTCAAAAATTGTTCTTTTTTGTTTTCCATTTTCTTCACCTCCCTTTATTAACTCATCTATTAATTCAGAAACAACATTACTTGTTATTTTAGCATAATCATAGCCATTAATTTCTGTTATATCAGCAAAACACTTTCCAGTACCAAATCCTAAATTTATATTTAACTCTTTAACTATTTTTTTTATATTATTAATTGCTATCTTTAAATCATTTAAATTTAAATTATTCTCTCCTGTGTGAAATAAATTAGAATAGCCTAAATCATTTTTTACAAATATTGCTTTTTTTAGATATTTTTCAATATTAAATTTATTTATTTCATTATAAGGTAAATTGCTTATATTTTTTAAGATACTTGTTGGACAATACTCTAAAGCCGTCATTTTTAATTTTCGAGTATTCAAGCAATCAATATCAATTGAAATAAATAAATTTTCAATTTTAAATTTGGCTAAATAATATTTAATTTTTTTTGAATCAATAAATAATACTTGTTTTTTTATATCTTTGGGAATATCTTTTCTGGTAATTCTTCTTTTGTATTTTGGAATGCCAATTATAAAAACATAATCTATATATTTTTCATACAATAATTTTGAAAAAACATTTCCTTTCCATAACTTATTATTATATTCATAAGTATCACTATGCATATCAAAACATATTATTGCTGAATTTTTTACTTTATTAACATTTAATTTTTTTATAGCAAAATAAGTTTGCTTATGGTTGTCAGACAATATTAAATCGCAATTTTCCAACATTTCATAATTTGTAGAATAATTATAAATTTGTTTTAAATTTTGAGAAATAGATATTGGATTATTATTTTCATATAAAAATTCCTTATATTCGTTATATAAGTTTAGTAAATATTTTCCGTATTTATGTTTTTTAGTAACTAAACTCATTATTTTATCTAAATTTTTAGTATCTATTTTTTCATCAATAATACTATTATCAGACAACCAACATATCATTTAACGAAGCCTCCCATTTTTTCTTTCAAGAGTATTTATTTTTTCATAATATTCAACAGTTTCACGGCTATAATATAAGATTTTACCACTAGGCAATAATAAAACTCTTTCAATGCCTAAAGCATCAACAAAACTTGGATTATGTGAAACAATTAACATAGTTCCAGGAAAAGTTTTAAAAGTTTCAGCAATTATTTCTTGAGTAGAAGGATCTAAATGATTGGTAGGTTCATCTAAAATAAGAAAATTAGCATTTTGTAATGATAACTTAGCTAAAGCAACTCTTGATTTTTCACCAGGTGATAATACTTTAACTTTTTTAAAAACGTCATCACCAAAGAATAGAAATCTACCTAAAACGGAACGTAATTTTCTTTCTGACATATTTACATTATTAAAATTTTCTAAAATAGTTTTATCATAATCTAATAGTTCATGTTCTTGAGCATAATAACCAATATCAGTTTTGCTTCCAATTTCAATTTTTCCCGTTAATGGTGTTAAAATTCCCATTATAAGTTTTAATAATGTTGATTTACCAACCCCATTTTCACCAACAACTAAAAACTTTTCGCCCTTATTTAAACTAAAACTTATATTATTTAAAACTAATGGAGAATTTAAATTATACTTAAAACTTAAATTTTCTACTTTTAAAGGCATAGTATTGCTATCACGATTCATTTCTAAATTTATTTTAGCTTTATGTTCATTAGGCAACAATTCTATTTTATTTTTTAAAAGTTTTTCTAATTTTTTTTCACGGTCTTGCGCCATTTTTTTCTTTTTGCCAGAAGATGTGGCATATTTATTAATAATTGCTTTCAATTTTTGCTCTTCTCGATTTTGGATTTTAGCTTGATTAATTAATTCTTTTTCTTGTTCAGAGCTTAATTTTATAAATCGCTCATAATTTCCTTCATACAATTTAAAATTCTTAGTTCTTTTGTCTAAAAATAAAGTTTGATTAGTTATTTTATTTAAAAAATCTATATCATGAGATATCACTAAAATACCTCCTCGATAATTTTTTAAATAATTTGTTATATATTCTTTACTTTCTTTATCTAAATGATTAGTTGGTTCATCTAAAAGCATTATTTCAGGATTTGAATAAAGTAATTTAGCAAAAGCAACTTTAGATTTTTCTCCACCAGAAATTTCATTTAATTTTTTATTTAACAATTCTTGATTAATATTAAGACCATTAACAATTTTTAGTAATTCTGATTCTGCGCTGTAGTAATTCCAATAATCTAATTTAGTATTTATTTTATCAATTTTCTTAAAAATATTTTCTTGTTCTTCAGCATTTAAATTTAAAGTTAATTTTTCATATAATAATTGTTGTTCATCTAATAACTTTTTGATAGGTCTTCCTAAAGAAACAAATTCTAAAACCGTCATATATAATGATGGTACTTCATCTGTAATTACTTGTGGTAACCATTCTATTCGCTTATTGCTATCAAAAATAATTTTTCCTTCATCAGGTTCAAGTTTTTCCATCATTATTTTAAATAATGTTGTCTTACCTGCTCCATTTATTCCCACAATACCAATATGAGAATTATCATTAATATGAAGGTTAACATTTCTAAAAAGTTCTTCTGTTCCAAAAGACATAGTTAGGTTTCTAATTTCCATAGCTTCACCAACTTTCAAACTTTGTGTTTATTTTAAATATTTTTATCTAAGGTGTCAAGTTTTTTAAACTTATTTGTCATTAAAAATTTTTTAATTATTAGTTTTAAAATATATAAGTAATAATTGAATGACTTTTAATTTTATCTTTTATAACTTTATCTTTGATAACTAAATTTATTTCTTTATCTTCATCGATTTGATTTAAAATTATAATGCTTGTTTTTAAATCATTTGTTGCAACCACACCATATAAAGAATTATCATATAAACTAATGGGATTAATAATATCCCTTTCTTTAATAAATTTAGAAATATGACCAAAATAATAATATATTGGTGTCTTAATAAAACTTTTTTCATCTTCACTTAAAAGAATCGGACTTTTACAAAAATTATTTTGATGATTAGGACCACCATGATAATCTAATAATAAATTCCAATCAAGATAAATACTCATACCATTATTTAAATCGCTTATTAAATCGATTAGTAAAATTTCAGCATCATGTACCCACTCTTTTTCATTATAATTAGAAAATCCACAGCATCCTTCTGAGTGCATAAGTAATAAATTAGGATATTTTTCATGAATTAATTTTAAGTTAATTGAATGATTACCAGTATACCAGTGATAAGCAACTCCTTTAATACGACTATTTTCTTCATAAAGATTATTAACTACATTATATAAATCTTCTTTATTATGGTCCCATAAAAATAATGAGACATCATCTAATTTAGGCAATAAATAATTATAAATAAAATCTTTTTGTTCATCTATTGTAAAACAACATGATTCCCAACTTTGCTTAGCCATTGGTTCATTTTGCATGGTAAGATATCTAATATTAATACCATTTTCTTTAAAAATCTTAATAAAATTTAATAAATAATCTACATAATCACTATAATATTCCTTTAACAATTTTCCACCATTACATAAACTATTATTATCTTTCATCCTTGATGGTGGTGACCAAGGAGATGCAAGAATTATTAAATCTTTAACTTTTAAAATATCTTTTATAAAAGGAATTATATAAACTTTTTCATGACTAAAATCATCATTTTCATAAGAATTAAGACAAAAATCATTACTGCCAATAGAAACTCTTCCCCAAGAATAATCAAGTCCATTACTACTATAATAAGCATCAATAAATTCTTTCTTTTTTAAACCACTTAATTTATTATAATTAATCGCACTTGCTTCCGTTAAAGCTCCACCAAAACCTAAAAAAACTTGTCCTTTAATATCAGGATAAACCTTAATAATATTAAATTCTTCATTATTTAAATCTTTTTCTTTAACTTTACTTTTATACCAATATTTTTTTTCATTTATATTAGTTTCATATTTAATCATCTAAATCACCTATCTATACTATACTTTAAAATCATTAAAAAAAGAAGATTATTCTTCTTCTTTAGGACTTTCTAAATAATCAACATTTACTTCATCTATATTATCAACTTCATCTTCACTAATCATTTCTTCATAATCATCTTCCATATCTTCTACTGGTACTTTTATTTTAGTATCTCCTACTATTTCAACCCCAAGTTCTTTATCAACATCTAAAATAATATTACCATTTTCAATATTAACATTACTTACAGATGGTTGTTTTAAACTTCTAACCATAATTTCAGAAGAATTAGTTAAATTTTGATCACCTTTTAAAGGTACTTGATATAATTCATGATAACTATATCTTTTAGTATTAACTTTAGTTTTAGTATCATTATCATAACTATACCAAACATTAACATCAAATGCTCCATCAACACCAACTTTACCAGCTTGATTCATTCCTTTAAAATTATGATTTATTACCCAACAACCTAAAACGGTATTTATATTTTCATCAGGAGTTAAAGACAAATGAAGGGTATTTGCTTTTTTTGCTTTACCAACTACTGCCTTAGTTACAATCTCCTTATAGTTTGCCATAAATATTCACCTCTAGTTTAATCTATGCATAATACCCAAAAATTGTGCTTTAATTAACTAAAAAATAATGATAAAATATTTTTAGGTGATAAAAATGGATTGTTTATTTTGTAAAATTGCTAGTAAAGATGTATCTAGTGAAATTTTATATGAAGATGATATTGTTTTAGTTTTTTTAGATATTAATCAATGGAATGTTGGTCATACATTAATTATTCCTAAAAAACATGTTGAAGATATTAAAATGGTTGATAATGAAACTTTAAATCATATGTTTGATGTAGCTCTTAAAATTAGTGAAAAGTTAATGGATAAATTAGGGGCTACAGGTATAACTTATAGTATTAATTATAAAGATGCTCAAGAAATTAAACATCTTCATCTTCATATTTGTCCTTATTATAAAGATAAAAAAGA
>CANRMU010000012.1 GCA_947631895.1 uncultured Bacilli bacterium
AAGGTTTAGAGCAAGGCAAAAAAGAAGGTTTAGAACAAGGTTTAGAGCAAGGCAAAAAAGAAGGTTTAGAACAAGGTCAAAAAAATATTGCTAAAAATTTATTAAATGAAAAAGTTGATTTTAATATTATATGTAAAACTACAGGTTTAACTGAGCAAGAAGTACTAAAACTTCAAAAAACATTATAATAATTAAAATTAATTATGGATAAAGTATGTAAGGAGGCATACTTTTTTCTTTTGACTAGCAAACAAATGTGTGTTATTATTTTATTGGTGGTAAATATGCATATAACTAAATATCAAAAAGCTAAAAAAAATACTTATTTTGTAACAATTGATAATAATGATTATCTTTTATTTGATGATATTATTGTTAAATATACATTACTTCTTAAAAAAGAAATAACTAAAAAAGAATTAGAAATGGTTTTAAAAGATAATCAAGAATTAAAATGTTATTATAAAGCCTTAGATTATTTAAGTAAGAAAATGCGTACTAAAAAAGAAGTTAAAAAATATTTAGAGAAAAATGAATTTAATAAAGAAGAAATAAATAAAACAATTACTAAATTAACTAATGAAAAATATCTTGATGAAGAAAGTTATCTAAATGCTTATATAAGTGATAGTTTAAGATTTAGTAATGATGGTTCATTAAAAATTAAACAAAAATTAATTAATTTAGGTCTTAATAAAGAATTAATAATTAGTAAATTAAGTGAAATAGATGATGATATTTGGCAAGAAAAATGTGATAAATTATCTTTAAAAAAATTAAAAAGTAATAATAAAGATAGTAAACAAGTTATTTTATTAAAAATTAAAAATTATTTAATTAATAATGGTTATGAAATAAAGTATATTAATAATTCTTTATCTAAATTAGATATTGAAACTGATTTAGACAATTTAGAAAAAGAATATAATAAATTAAAAATTAAATTAAGTAAAAAGTATGAAGGAAGTAATCTTGATTTTCAAATTAAAATGAAATTATTAAATAAAGGTTATACTAATGAAGAAATAGTACATGTAATAAATTTATAATGATAATAAACGACATTTTATTTCATGTATTTATGTATACATGATATAATTATTCAAAAGGAATGTGGTAGTTAATGAAAAATATTATTTTAGTTGATGGTAATAATTTGTTATTTAGAAGTTATTATGCAACAGCATATACAGGAAATTTTTTGAAAAATAGTAGAGGTTTTCCAACTAATGCTTTATATGGTTTTATTAATATGATGAATAAAATTATTGAAGAAGAAAGACCAACTTATATTGCGGTAGCGTTTGATATAGGAAAAAATTTTCGTAAAGAAAAATATGATTTTTATAAAGAAGGTAGAAAACATACTCCTGATGAATTACATATGCAAGAACCTTATGCTAGAAAAATATTAAAAGCAATGGGTATTCCTTATTTTGAACTAGCACCTTATGAAGCAGATGATATTATTGGAACATTTGCTAAGATGGTTGAAGAAGATCCTGATTTTGTTGGGACCATTATTTCTTCAGACCGTGATTTATTACAACTTGTAAGTCCTCAATTAGAAATGAAATTATTAAAACAAAGAGATTATATTCGTTATAATCCGATTAGTTTTATGGCAGATTATGGAATTGAACCAATTAAAATAATTGATATGAAAGCTTTAGCAGGTGATTCATCAGATAATATTCCTGGGGTAAGAGGAATAGGTGAAAAAACGGCTTTAGATTTATTACAAAAATATGGTTCTTTAGAAGGTATTTATGAAAATATTGAAAATATTAAGGGAAAAACTAGAGAAAAACTAGAAACAGATAAAGATAATGCGTTTATGAGTAAAGAAATAGCTACCATTTATCGTGAAGTTCCCCTAGATATAAAAGATTTAGAAGATATTAAATATACTCCTAAAAAGGGTGAAGATTTAATTGCCCTTTATGAAGAATTAGAATTTTATTCATTTTTAAAAAATATAACTAGTGAAAAAGTTGTTGTTGAACATGATTATCAAATCTTAGAAAATGTTAATGAGCTACCAGATGAACCTTTTTATGGCTTATATTTAGAATCTAGTGAAGCTAATTATTTTTTAGCTGATATTTTAGGAATGGGTATTACTTGTGAAGGTGGATCTTATTTTGTAAAAAAAGAATTAGTTAAAGATGTCTTAGAAAAAATAAAAGATAAAGATATTGTTACTTATGATTATAAAAGACTAATTGTTTCCTTAAAAAAAGCGAATTTACCATTAATTAAAGTTCAAGATGATTATATGATTATTGAAGCTCTTTTAAGTGATAGTTCGAAAGATGATATAGCTTATTATATGGTTCCTAATGGTTATGAAGTATTCTTTTTAGAAGATGTTTATAAAAAAAGTTACGGCGTAACGGAAAAAATAATGAAAGATATAAGTTTAAAATCACGTTTTTTATATGAAAATATTAAAAATGCTAAAGAAAAATTACAAGAAGAAGAAATGATGAATTTATATCAAGAAATTGAATTTCCTTTGGCCCCTGTTTTAGCTGATATGGAAATGACTGGTGTTTTGGTTAAAAAAGAAATTTTAGATGAAATGAAGATTGAAGTTAAAGAACAAATTGATAATTTAACTAAAGAAATATATGATTTAGCTGGTGAAGAATTTAATATTGCTAGTCCAAAACAACTAGGTGAAATATTGTTTTTAAAATTGGGTTTACCGGGTGCTAAGAAAACTACTAAAGGTTATAAAACTGATGTTAAAGTATTAAATAAATTATTAGGTCAACATCCAATTGTTGAGAAAGTTTTAGAATATCGAAATGTTACTAAGTTATATTCAACTTATATTGAGGGAATGGAAAGCTATATTTTTCCTGATGGTAAAGTTCATACAATCTTTAAACAAAATTTTGCTAGAACAGGAAGACTTTCTTCTACAGAACCTAATTTACAGAATATTCCGGTTCGAAATAGTGAAGGTAAAAAAATTAGAAAAGCATTTGTACCTTCTAATGATGAATTTTTAAGTGTTGATTATTCTCAAATAGAATTACGTATTTTAGCCCATATTTCTGGTTCTAAAGAACTTCAAGAAGCATTTATTAATGACCAAGATATTCATACTAAAGTTGCAGCTGATATGTATGGCATTAGTGAGTCTGAAGTTACGAAAGCGATGCGAAGAACTGCTAAAGCGGTTATTTTTGGAATTGTTTATGGCATCAGTGGATTTGGTTTAGGTGAAAACTTAGAAATAAGTAGTAAGGAAGCTAAACAATTTATTAATAAATATTATGAATTATATCCAGGTGTTAAAAAATATATGGATAGTATTGTGGAAGAAGCTTATTCTAAAGGATACGTTAGAACTTTATTTAATCGTAAAAGAGTTATTCCGGAACTTACTTCAACTAATTTTATGGTAAGAAATGCTGGGGAGCGAATCGCGCTTAATACACCCATTCAAGGAACAAGTGCTGATATAATTAAAAAAGCAATGGTGGAAATTGCTAAAAAGTTTAAAGAAGAAAATATTGAAACTAAAATGGTTTTACAAGTTCATGATGAATTAATTTTTGATGTTATTGAAAGTGAAAAAGAAAAAGTTGAACAAATTGTTAAAGATATTATGATTAATACAATTAATTTAAATGTTCCATTAAAAGTAAGTGCTGATTATGGTACTGATTGGTATGAAACTAAATAGATTAATCATAATATTTATTGGTGATAAATGTGAATAAAATTAAAATTGGGGTTTTTCCAACAATTAAAGAAGTTGATAATGAATATTTAAAATCTTATGATTTTTTAGAACGTTACTTAACTCCTTTAATTAATGAGGATGTAACTCCAATTCTTTTAATTGCTTTAAATAAAGAATATTTAATAGAAGAATTAAAAAAATGTGATGCCTTATTAATTCCTGGTGGAAGTGATGCCAATCCTTTAATTTATGATGCCTTAGAATATGCTTGCCAAAATAAAATGCCAGTTTTAGGAATATGTATGGGAATGCAAATGATATGTGCTTATTCAATGCTTAAAAATGAAAAAGAATGGCCTAAAGAAAAAATTAAGGAAATTGAAGATTTTGTTATTAGACCAATAGGTAATGATTCTCATCATCAAGTTAAAGAAAAAATTGATAATTTAGAAAAAGCCAATACCGAAATATTTATTGAACCAACTTCGAGATTATATAAATATTTTAATAAACAAAAAGTTGTTGTTAAGTGTTTTCATGATGATGCAGTTTACCACATTGATAAATTATTAAAAGTGACATCTTTTTCTAAAGATGGTATACTAGAGTCAGTTGAAAGCAAAAGTGATGATTGGCTTTTAATAGGAGTAGAGTTTCATCCTGAGCTTTCTAATAGTGACCAAGTAATTATAGGTTTTATTAATGATGTAAAGGATGATATTGATGCCAGAAATAGCCGAAGTAGAGACAGTAAGAAATACTCTAAAAAATAAAATACTAAATAAAAAAATTAAAGAAGTTAAAATTATTTATCCAAAGATAATTGAAACTGATTTAGATGAATTTAAAAAAGTTATGGAAAATAATACTTTTCATGATATTAAAAGAATTGGTAAATATTTAATTTTTGAATTAGATAAGCATTATTTAATTAGTCATTTAAGAATGGAAGGTAAATATTTTTTGAAAAATAGTAATGAAGAAATATTAAAACATGAACATCTTATTTTTACATTTAGTGATAATACTGATATGCGTTACCACGACACCAGAAAATTTGGACGTATGGCTTTAGTTTTAAAAGATAAATTATATGATTATGAAGGAATTAAAAAACAAGGTATTGAACCAATTGATGATAAATTATCTAAAGAATATTTATATGATAAATTTAAAAATAAAAGTATTCCTATGAAAACGCTTTTACTTGATCAAACTATTATTAGTGGTTTAGGTAATATTTATGCTGATGAAGTATTATTTGATGCTAAAGTAAATCCTTTTAAATTAGGTAAAGATATTACTTTGAATGAATGTGATAGGATAAAAGCATCTTCTAAAAAAATTATTTTAAAGGCCATTGAAGAGGGTGGAACTACCATTAGAAGTTATACTTCAAGCTTAGGGGTAACGGGAAGATTTCAACAATATCTCTTCGTTCATAAACAAGAGGGAAAACCCTGTAAAATTTGTAAAACCATTATTAAAAAAGCTAAAGTAAATGGGCGTTCAACTTATTATTGTGAAAAGTGTCAAAATGTAAAAAAATAAGACAAGGTTAATAGCCTTGTCTTACTTCCATTATAACTGGTAAAATCATGGGGTGTCTTCCTGTTAAAGCACTGATAAAAGGATGTAAATCTAAAATAATTTGATTTTTTAAATCAGTGTAAGTATAAGTATTTTTTTGCAAAGATTCTTTGACAATACTGGTTATTTTCTTTTCGATTTTATCAATTAAATCAGCATTTTCATTTACCATAACAAATCCTCTAGTCGTAACGTTTGGTTTTATTAGTAATTGTCTAGTAATTGGATTAATATTGATGATGGCAAGTAAGATTCCATCTTTACTCATTACTTTACGATCTTTTATAACTGACCCACCAACATCCCCAATTCTAGAACCATCAACATAAACATCTCCTGCTTCAACCGGTGTGCCTCTTTCTACACCATCATTTGTTAAATTAATAACATCACCATTTTTACAAATAAAGATATTTTCACTTGGAATACCACAATCTTCAGCAATTTGTTTATGAGCCATTAGCATTCGGTATTCACCATGCATTGGCATGAAATACTTGGGATTTACTAGGCGAAGCATTAATTTTAATTCTTCTTGTTTGGCATGTCCAGATGTATGAATATCACTAAATTCTTCATTAGTGAAAACTTTAACACCTTTTAAATATAACTTATTAATAACCCGATTAACACTTTCAGCATTTCCAGGAATTGGCTTAGCTGAAAATACAACTAAATCATCTGGTAATAGACTAATTTGTTTATGAACACCATTAGCAATTCTCGTTAAGGCCGCTAGGGGTTCACCTTGACTTCCTGTACATAAAATACAAACTTCATTTCTTTTTAAATCCTTTGCTTTATTGGCATCAATAAAAATACTTTTATCTTTAATTAAACCATTATTTAAAGCAATTTCAATACTTGTTTCCATTGAACGACCAAATGTTATAATTTGCCGATTATTCTTCCGGCATGTTTCGACAATATGTTTAATACGATATATATTAGAAGCAAATGTTGCAATAATAATACGACCATGATGTCTTGAGATAATATCATTTAAAGTTTCATCAACACAAGATTCACTTTTAGAAAAACCTTCTGATAAAGCATTAGTACTATCACTTAATAAAATTTTAACTCCTTCTTTACCAACTTTAGCCATTTTATGTAAATCAGCAATTGGTCCAATAGGGGTTAAGTCAAACTTAAAGTCACCCGTTTCAAAAATCGTTCCTTGAGGAGTATGAACTACCACGGCAAATGAATCAGGTATCGAATGGGTTGTATTTATAAATTCCACATTAAAGTATTTGGTTTTTAAATGCGAAAATTGATTAATTTCTTCTAATTTTTCATATTTAATATTATTATCAATTAATTTTTTAGATATTAAACTAATTGCAATTTTTGGTGAATAAATAACGGGAATTTTAACTTTTTGAAGTAAAAAAGCAATACCCCCAATATGATCTTCATGACCATGGGTAATAATTAAACCCTTAATTTTATCTTCATTTTTCTTTAAATAAGTAACATCTTGAATAACATAATCAATACCCATTAATTCATCTTCTGGAAACATTACCCCAGCATCAATAATTAAAATTTCATCATCATGGGTAATAACATACATATTTTTACCAACTTCACCTAAGCCGCCTAAAGCGACAATTGATGTAATATCTTTTTTATTTTGCATCAAAATCATCCTCCTAAAATAAAAAAATAAAGTTGTTCTTCTTGAACTAAATTATAACGCAAAAAATTGAACTTGTCTATAATTAATGTTATACTTTTACTTAGGGGGATTTTATATGTTACTTACAACTGCTAATTTAGAAAATTATGCCAAGAATGTTTTAGGAATACCTTATGTTAATTTTGAAGGTATTGATCCAAACACGATTAAAATGATTTTAAAAGTTTTAAAAGAAGCTTTTAGACGTTATCCACTTTTAGCTAATTCACTAGTTTTGGTTGGCAATCAAGAATACTTAAATAATTATTTTAGTTTAACCTATTATGCTGATTATAAAAACTTCAAACCAAAATCTAAAATAGCTAATTTAATTTTTCCAAAGTATGCAAGCTTTGTAACTCTTCATTTATATTATTATCAACACAATCATCAATTTTTGGGAATTGGGATTTTACCATTACTAGAAAAATATGATTTTAAAGAATTTAAACAATTAGTTTTAAATGATGAAGCAACCATTAAGCATCGTGAATTAATTGAAGCTAATTTTTGGCATGAAGTAGGTCATATGTTAGATTTTATAATGGGAATAAGTAATACTTATGATTTTCAAAAAATTATTAGTAATCATGATATTTTAAAAGAAGTGTCAATGTATGCTACAACAAGTCCCAAAGAGACTTTAGCCGAAGCTTTTGCGGAGTATATTGCCGAATTAAAATTACATGAATTAGATGATGGTTTAATTAAAGATATTGGTTCTTTAGTTGATAAAACTTATATAAAGTATGCTAATAATTATTTTTTAAGAAAACAATTTATGATTAAAGATAAATACTTAATAGAAAGAAAGAGGTTAAAATGACTTCTAATGATTATGAATTATATACTAAAAAAGTCTTAGGTATTCCTTATGTTAATTTTGCAAATATTGATGAAGATATTATTAAAATTATTTTAAAAGTTTTAAAAGAGGCTTTTAATCGTTATCCACTTCTTAATCGTTCTTTAATTGCTATTGGTAATAAAGAAGATATTAATAATCAACTTCTTTTAACATATTGTTCTGATAAAAATTGTTGGCATGATTGGCAAAGAAAATATCAAAATGATGATTATGTAGGTAATATATCACATTCAACCTTTGTGACTAGTTGTTTAGAACAATATGGTGACTGTTACTATCTTAGTTTGTGCTTATGTCCAATTTTAGAACAATTAAGTTTCCTAGATTTTGAAAAATATAAAAAAGAAAATCCTAATGGTCATGTAGCTATTAAAGAAACATTTTTAAAACCAGCCATTTGGCATGAAGTAGGTCATATGTTAGATTTTATTATGCATATATCAGATTCCCTAGCTTTAGAAAAAATAGTTAGAAATCATGATATAGAAAAAGAAATCTCTTTATATGCTACTATTGATAAAGCTGAATTACTTGCTGAAGCATTTTCAATGTATATTTTAAAAGAAAATAATCATTTAGCTAAAAAAATAGGTTTATTAATTGATAAAGAATATTTAAGATATTCAAAAAATGTTTTATTAAAAGAAAAATTTAATATTCAAAAATATTATAGGAAGTGATGAAATGAACAACGAATTAGAAATGGATGCTAAAGTAAATATGAATATTCCTTTTGTTAATTTTGATGGATTAGATTTCTTTATTGTAAGAGATATTTTAACAACGATTAATAAAGCTTATGAAAGATATCCTTTACTTAGAAATTCCATTGCTTTTATTTATCAAAGTGAAGATTTTAATAAATATGAAAATTTGGTTAGATGTTCTAATAAAGAATATTGGACAAAATGGCGAGAATTTACGAAAAATTCTAATAATATAATTTCTTATTATCAAGAAGATGGAGATAAAAAGTTATCAACTTTTGTAACTGTAAATCATTTTAATAAGCAAATTGAAAATATGGGATTAGTAATTGGTTCAGGTTTTAAAAATATTAGTTATACTAAATTACAGTGTATGTGTATAGAAGATAGTATAAGTGGTTTTAAAACTCGTCATAGCCGTTATTTTGATAGTATTGTTTGGCATGAAATAGGTCATATGTTAGACTATATTTTACATATAACTCAAAAAGAAGAATTAAAAAAAATGTTATTTAATGTTAATATTAGTAAAGAGATATCTAAGTATGCTACTACATCTTTATATGAAGTTGTTGCTGAAGCTTTTGCAGAGTATATTAAAGCTATAGAAGCAAATGAATTAGAAGATGGAATAGTTAAAAAAATAGGTTTATTAATAGATAGAGAATATTTAAGATATACTCATAATCAAGGATTAAGACAACAATTTAATATTAAGAGGAATTTTCCCCAAGCAAGGAGGAGATAAAGATGGGATTATTTGCTAAAATAAAAAATATTGTTAGTAAAAAAGAAGAAGTTAAAGAAGAAAAAAAGGAATTAGAAACTTATGATGAAGGTCTTAAAAAGACTAGAGAAGAATTTGTTTCAAAATTAAATTTATTAGGTATTAAATATACGAAAGTTAATGATGAATATTTTGAAGAATTAGAAGACATACTAATTATGGCTGATATTGGGGTAAATACGGTTTTTAAATTTTTAGATCGTTTAAAGGCTAGAGTTAAAAAAGAAAATATCACTGATACTAAATATTTAAATGAAGTTATTGTTGATGAATTATTTATTATTTATGTTGAAAATGAATCTTTAAGTGATAAAATTAATGAAGCTAAAAGTGGACCAACTGTTATTCTAATGGTCGGCGTGAATGGAGTGGGGAAAACTACAACGATTGCTAAACTTGCTTATAAATATCAAAGCAGTGGTAAAAAAGTTATGATGATTGGAGCTGATACTTTTAGAGCAGGGGCTATTCCTCAATTAAAAAGTTGGGCAGATAAAATTGATTGTGTATTTTATGGCAAAGAAAATACTGACCCTTCTAGTGTTATTTATGATGGTTTAAAAATGGCTACTGAAGAAAAAATTGACTATGTCTTTATTGATACAGCAGGACGTTTACAAAACAAAGTTAACTTAATGAAAGAATTAGAAAAAATGAACAAAGTAATTGCGTCCTTTATTCCTGATGCTCCTCATGAAACCCTTTTAGTAATTGATGCTACAACTGGCCAAAATGGGATTTTACAAACCAAAAGTTTTGCTGAAATTACTAACATTACGGGTATTGTTTTAACTAAACTAGATGGTACAGCTAAAGGAGGAATCGTTTTAGCTATTAAAGAAGAAACTAATATTCCCGTTAAATTTGTTGGTTTTGGGGAAAAGATGGAAGATTTAAAACCATTTGATATTGAAAATTATATTTATGGATTATTTAAGGATATGATTAATCATGAATAAAGTTTTGTACTATAATGAATTATTTTCTTATTATAAAGAATTATTAACTAAGAAAGAACAAGAAGTTTTTTCACTTTATTATGAAGAAAATTTATCAATGGGAGAAATTGCTTTACTTAAAAATATTTCTAGAAGTGCGGTTGGTTTTATGATTAAAAAAGTTACTGAAAAACTTGATAATTATGAAAAAATTTTAAAAAAGAATGAAATCTTTCATAAATTACAAAAAATAGTTTTAAAAATAGATGATAATTTGATAAAATTAGAATTGGAGAAGATTATAGAAGAATAGTAGAAGGTGTAACATGAAAAGAAAGGTTATTATAATTGGTTGTATTATTTTAATGATTATAGCTTTAGTAATAAGCAATTTTCATGGAGCTTCTGCGGCTAATATAATTGGAGAAAATACTGGTTTAGATTGTGCAAGTGAAGTAGTTGGTCCTGATGGTAAGACGACTAAAACTTGTACACTTCAAATTGAATTATTAGAAAATGCTTCATTTAATACTATAAATGTATGGTTTAGTACGTTAGAAAATATTAAAGTTAAAAGTATTTCTTATTTTGATGGTTGGTTTTTAAAAAATCTT
Source organism: uncultured Bacilli bacterium (assembly GCA_947631895.1). Lineage (GTDB taxonomy): Bacteria > Bacillota_I > Bacilli_A > RF39 > UBA660 > Ventrenecus. Next base: position 10,889 of record CANRMU010000012.1, read on the forward strand.
GAAGATGATCAAGTTACTTATGTTATTCAATCTACTAAAAATTCTTTTACAAAAGGAACAATTAAAGTTGCGACCGTTGTTTTAGAAAAAATAAATGTTGGAAATTGTAATGCTGTTGTTGATATAAGTTTTAAAAATGAAAATCGAAGTTGTTATCATAATGATAAATATTATTTTGATGGAAATGGTAATCAAACTGATTTAGCAGGCTGGGAAAATGCTTGTAATCCTCATTGTGAAGAACAAGGGGGAACATATTATAATAATGTAGGTCATGCTGTTGATAAAAACACCTTTGAAGAGATTTGTAATCCTCATTGTGGAGAAAAAGATGGTAATTATTATGATGAAAATGGTCATCAAATACCACAGGATACCTATTATAATGAATGTAATCCTCATTGTGTTTATGAAGGAGGAGTTTATTATAACAGTGTAGGAAAACCAGTTTTACAAAATGAATATGAATACGATTGTAATCCACACTGTAAAGAACAAGGAGGACAATATTATGATGATTATGGTCATCCAGTATTAAAAGATGTTTATGAGGAAACTTGTAATCCGCATTGTAAATATCAAAATGAAACCTATTATAATCACGTTGGTCATCCTGTAGATAAAAATGATTATGATGAAGATTGTAATCCGCATTGTCAGTTTGAAAATGATACTTATTACGATGATCATGGCCATGAAACTGATGATTTAGGTTATACTAAAGCTTGTGAAGAACATCAATGTGTTACCCTAAGAGATGGAACCATGTATAATAAAGAAGGCGTGATTGTAGAACAATTAACTGAATATGAAGAATCATGTAATCCAAAGTGTCAGAAAAAAGGAGAACAATGGTATGATAAAAATGGTCATCCCGTAAGTGAAGCAGATTATCAAAAAGCTTGTACAGATGTTAGATGTAAAACTCTAGCAGATGGTACAAAATATGATATGAATGGAGAATTAACTAATGATTTAGGATATAAAAAATCTTGTCAAAAACATTATTGTGAAATATTAGAAGATGATACAAAATATGATAAAGAAGGAAATGAAACAGATGATTTAGGATATACAAAATCTTGTGAAGATCATTTTTGTGAGACTTTAGAAGATGGAACTATGTTTAATAAAGAAGGAAAAATTGTAAATGATGAATCTTCTTATGAAGAATCATGTAATCCAAAATGCGAAGTTGATAATGAAGTATATTATAATGATCATGGTCATCCAGTAAAACAAGAAGAATATGAAAATTCTTGTAATCCTCATTGCAAATATTTTGAAAATAATTACTATAATGATGTTGGACATATAGTTGGTAAAAATGAATTTGAAGAAGCTTGTAATCCAAAATGTCAAAAAGTAGACGATACTTATTATGATAATAATGGTCATGAAATAGATAGTGATACCTTTGAAAATCTTTGCGAACCTAAATGTGTGTATAGAAATAATACTTACTATGATAAAGAAGGTAAACCAGTAGATAAAGATGCTTATGAATATTCATGTAATCCTCATTGTGATAAACATAATGATAAATATTATAATGAAAAAGGACATGAAGTAAATGAAGAAGAATATAAGTATGCTTGTAATCCTCATTGTAAAATGAAAGAAGATAAATATTATGATCAAAATGGTAATGAAATTTCAAAAGATGAATTTGATGAATTATGTCATCCCCATTGCCTATTTTCTAATGATGAATATTATGATGAGCATGGTCATATAGTAGATAAAGAAGATTTTGAAAATATTTGTGAACCTAAATGTATTAAAATTAATGATTTTTACTATGATGATGAAGGGAAAAATGTTGAAGAAATTGATTATCAGAAAAAATGTTTAGAAAATAAATGTATTATTTTAAGTGATGGTACTATGTATGATAGTGATGGTAAAGTAGTTAATGATTTAGAATATACTAAATCTTGTGAAAAACATTTTTGTGAAATTTTAAAAGATGATACTATTTATGGGATAGATGGAATAATTACAGATAAAGATAATTATAATATTTATTGTGAAAAACATTTTTGTGAACAATTTGATGATGTTTATTTTGATAAAAGTGGTAATTTAGTAGATCAATATGCATATTATGATAGTTGTAATCCTAATGCAATAGAAAATCCTCAGACAGGATTTAAGATGCCAATTTTATTAATTAGTTTAAGTTTAATTGGTGGTTTTGGAATATTCTTCTATGTTAAAAAAATTAAGATTTTCCAAAAATTAAAATAGAAGAGTTTTTAAAACTCTTTTTTTAGTGTATAATATTAGATATTAAGGAGCTGATTATATGTTTGAATATATGGGAGATCGCTTAGAAAAAGCTATTAAAAATATAAGAGGAATGGGTAGAATTACTGAAGAAAATATTTCTGATGCTATGCGAGAAATTAGAATGGCTTTATTAGAAGCAGATGTTAATTATCAAGTAGTTAAAGAATTTATTAGTAATGTTAAAGAAAAAGCTTTAGGTATGGATGTTGGAAAAAGCTTAAAACCTGATGAATTATTTATTAAATTAGTTAAGGATGAATTAGTAGATTTATTAGGTAAAGAATATGTTCCTTTAGATTTAAAAAGTAAACCAACTATTATTATGTTAGTAGGACTTCAAGGTAGTGGTAAAACAACAACAATTGCTAAATTAGCTAATCATTTAAGAAAAAAAGAAAATAAAAAACCTTTAATGGTTGCGTGTGATATTTATCGTCCAGCAGCAATAGATCAATTACAAGAATTAGGAAAGTCTCTAAATATAGAAGTATTTACTAAAGGTAAAGAAAATCCGGTTAAGATTGTAAATGAAGCTATAGATTATGCTAAAGAAAATAATTATGATACGATTTTAATTGATACAGCTGGACGTTTACATATTGATGAAGTTTTAATGCAGGAATTAAAAGATATTATTAAAGTTAGTAATCCTAATGAAGTTATTTTAGTAATTGACGCCATGATGGGACAAGATGCTATTAATGTTATCAATGGTTTTAATGATGAATTATCTTTAACTGGTTGTATCTTAACTAAACTAGATGGTAATACTAAAGGTGGAGTAGCCTTATCAGTTAGACATTTAACTAATATTCCTATTAAGTTTGTTGGTGACTCTGAAAAGTTAGATGGTTTAAAAGCATTTTATCCAGAACGGATGGCTGAGCGTATTTTAGATATGGGTGACATCATGAGCATTGCCGAAAAAGTTGAAGGCATTATTAGTGAAGATGAAGCAATCAAACAAGCTAAAAGAATGCAAAGTGGTAAATTTGATTTAGAAGATTTTTTACAAACTTTTAAACAAATAAAAAAACTAGGACCATTAGAAAATATTATAAAATTACTTCCTCAAGCAAGAAAAATGGGTTTAAATAATATTCAAATAGATCCAAAACAAATGGCTCATGTTGAAGCAATAATTCTTTCAATGACACCTTATGAAAGACGTCATCCCGATATTTTAAAAGCTAGTAGAAAACAGCGAATAGCTAAAGGATCAGGTCGAAGTGTTGAAGAAGTAAATAGATTATTAAAACAATTTGAAGAAATGAAAAAAATGATGAAAATGATGCAAAATGGTAAAATGAAAATGCCTTTTTAAAATATTGATAAAATTCACTATGTTTCTTATATTGACTTTATAAGAACATAGTTTTTTAATGGAAAGTTTTTTAAAATTTTATTTCAGATAAAATAGAAAATATATTAAAAGTTTTCATAAAAAAGAAATTGACTACGGCTCCAACGGAGCTAAGGCAATTTCTATAACTAAATAATACAATTTTTTAATAAATTGGCAAATTATTTTTGATAAAATGTAGAATGATAATTCAACAGCATTCATTAAAAAATTCAAGCGAAGTGAAATAAATTTCTTTAAGCAAATTATACGCGTATATCAAAAGTTAGATTAAATATATTCTATAGGAACCATGTAATTGTCGTCATCATAGGCAATAATATTTTTTGCCATACATAGGACTATACCGTTTCCCTTTTCTGGTTCAAAATTATTTGCTACATCAAAGTTTTTAATTGCATCTTTTCCTGGATTAGCGCTTTTTTTGATTTCTATAGGATAAATAACATTGTTATAGTTAATTAGTAAATCTATTTCTTTTTGATTATTGTCTCTATAATAATATAAATGTTTTCTAGCATCTTTTCCCTGATTTGTAAAAGATTTGATTATTTCATTTACCACATATGTTTCAAATATTGCTCCACTATATGCACTTTTTTCTAATGTTACATGGTCAACATAACCAGCTAAATAACAAGCAAGTCCTGTATCAGTAAAATATATTTTTTTTCTTTTTATAGCTCTACCCACACTATTATTCATATATGGTTGTAATAAAAAGATTATACCTGTATTTTTTAATGTTGATAACCATGAATTTGCCGTCTTGTCGTCAACTCCAATTTCTCTAGCAATTGAAGAAGCAATGAATTCTTGACCAGTTCTTGCGGCTAATGAAGATACAAATTTAATAAATTTGTTTTCATCTTTAATGTTTATTGATTTTCTTATATCTTTTTCAATAAAAGTTCTAAAATAATCACTATAATATTGTTCTATATCTTTATTTGTTGTATATAATTCTGGATAAGATCCCATATATATTTTTTTATAAAGTTCAATAGTAGATTTGTATTCAGTTTTTTCTCTTTTTCTTATATTATCAATATTTGGTATAAATAAATTACTTTCTTTTTTTTCTATTTCTCTTTCTGACAATCCATATAAATCTAATATCCCAACTCTACCAGCAAGAGATTCAGATATTTCTTCCATTGCTTCAAATATTTGACTTCCTGTTAAAAAATATAAAGTTTCGGTGTGCTCTTTTTCACCAAAAGTTATTTTTTCATTGTCATTATCTACTATCATTTTAATATATGATAATAGTTCTGGGGCACGTTGAAATTCATCAATTATAAGTGGTGTTTCATAGGTTCTTAAAAACAATTCAGGATCTTCTTGAGCTTGATTTCTAAGAATTAAATTATCTAACGTCACTTTATTGATTTTTTTGCCTATTTTTCTTGAAATGAAATTTAATAAGGTACTTTTGCCAACTTGTCTAGGACCTGTTATCATAATAACTTGATAGTTATCAATCATAGAAATTACTTTTTCTTCCATAGTTCTTGAAATATATTTCATGTTATCACCCAATATAATAGTACCAAAATTATAGCAAAAAGTCAAACATTTTCGGAATTGAACTCCGAAAATGTATAAAAAAATAAGCAATTATTTTTTCCTGAAATGTAAAATAAAAATTGCTTTTTTTGTAAAATAAAAATTG
>CANRMU010000013.1 GCA_947631895.1 uncultured Bacilli bacterium
AAAATCTTTTAGATTACGGTAATAGTATATATAATTTAGGAGAAAAATTCAATAGTTTAGAAAATAAAAAATGCATTTTTGTTTAAAAGAAAAATTTATGAAATTTTATTCTGTTATTTTTTTTATCTTTATGTTATATTTTATTTATAAAATAAGAGGAGTGATAAAATTGAAAAATATAAATTTTAAAAATCTTGGAAAAGCCCTACTAATTTTGATATTAGTTTTTATAATCTTACCAATAATAGTAGTTTTAATAGCTACTCCATTTGTTCAAATTAGTAATATAAAAATAAATTTATTACTCAATATCTTAGTTTATTTTATCGGTATTACAATAATTTTTATTATTTACCGCAAAAGTATTATTAAAGAATGGCAAGCTTATATTAAAAATTTTAAAAAATATGTAAAAATTGCTTTAAAAAATTGGGGATTAGGTTTTTTATTTATGGTTATTTTTAATATTATAGCAAATAGTATTGTAGGTTCCCTAGCAAGTAATGAAGCTCAAAACCGCGAAATATTAAGTGAGTTACCAATAATTTCAGTAATAACAATGGTTTTTATGGGACCAATCTTAGAAGAATTATTATTTCGAAAAAATTTCAAAAATGCTTTTAACAATAAACAATTATTTTTAATTTGTACAGCATTTTTATTTGGTTTAGCTCATGTTATAAATTTCTTAGATAATTCTTTATTAGAAATATTATATATTCTTCCCTATAGTTCTCTAGGTTATTTCTTTGCTAAAGCTTATTATGAAACTGATTGTATTTTTACAAGTATTACCTGTCATATGTTACATAATGGCTTATCCATATTCTTAATTTTGTTAAGTTCATTATTAGTATAGGTGCAATATGGAAAAGGAAAAAATAGTTAAAAAAAAACTAAATATCTTTGTTAAAATTTTAATTATCTTAATAATATTTAGTATTTTATTATATATATGGATGCATTACATTGAAACCAAAATTATTACCGTTAAAGATTTTATTTTAACTAATGAAAAAATTCCAGAATCATTTAATGGTTTTACAATTGTTCATTTTTCTGATATTCATTTTGGTAGAACTACAAATGAAAAAGAAGTTAATAAAGTAGTTGAAAAAATAAATGAAATTAAACCAGATATTGTTTTATTTTCAGGAGATTTATTTGATCCATATATTAATTTATCAGATAATAATATAGAATTTTTAAAAAATGCTTTTGAAAATATTCATGCTAATTTAAAAAAATATGCTGTTTATGGTGACTATGATTTTATAAATAAAGAAAAATATGAAGAAATATTAAAATATGCTAATTTTGAAATACTTAATGGTGAGAATAAAGCAATTTATTATAATGGTAATGAACCTATTTATTTAAGTGGCATAAGTTCAATTACCAAAAATACTCCAGATTATAGTAAAGCTTTTTCCAAAGAAAAAGATGGCTTACAATTATTTTTAAGCCATGAACCAGGAGTTATTATTGATATTAAAAATAATACTGATTTTATCTTTAGTGGACATACTCTAGGAGGATTAATCCATATTCCCTTTATAGGTGGGATTAAAAAACAACAAAATTCATTACATTATGAAAGAGGTAAATATCTAGAAGGTAATACTACAATATTTGTTAATAATGGTATTGGTACTGAAGATTTTTCATTAAGATTATTTAACTTACCTACCATTTATTGTTATCGTTTTAAATCTTAAACTTGTTTTTCTAATGTTTCCATTAATTTTGGAAGCATTTGTTTTTTTCTAGAAATTAAATTAGGGATAAATGTTCCTTCTTCTAACTCTTTTAAATCATAACTATCTAAAACAATATCTTTAGAAGAACTATCATACAAAACATAAGAACCATTTTTAATAATATCTGTAATAAAGACTACAACTACTTCATATTGACCTTTAGCTATTTCATTAATCTTTTTAACATAATCATCTAAATCTTTTTTAATATCATCAAAATCCATTGTAATAATTTGACTAATTCCTAAAGTAGCACTTCCAATTTTATAAGATTTAAAGTCTTGAAATATTACTTCATCAATATCCATATTTTTAATACTACTTCCAGCCTTTAACATTTTATAACCATACTCTTTAATATCTAATTCACATATTTTAGCTAAAGCCTCTCCTACTTCTTTATCTTTACTAGTTGTTGTAGGGCTTTGAAAAATTAACGTATCAGATAAAATAGCAGACAACATAATTCCCGCAATATTTCTTGGAATACTAATATTATTTTCTAAATATAGGTAATAGAGAATTGTACAAGTTGAACCCACTGGCATACATCTAAAATTAATTGGCACATTAGTACCTATTGTTCCAAGATTATGATGATCAATTATTTCTTTAATATTAGCTTCTTCAATTCCCGGAACACTTTGATCTAACTGATTATGATCAACTAAAATAATTGGCATTTTATCATATTCACCAGCCTCAGTTACTTTAATCATACCAAGACATTCTCCTCTTTTATTTAAAACAGGATAATTTGAAAAACCTTGCTTATGAGCCATTTCAACAAACTCAGTTAAATAATCATTTTCATGAACAATACTAGGATTATGATTTAAAATAATAGTTTTAACATAATTACTTAATGAAATAGCATTACAAGTATTATATGTATCCATTGGACTAGAAATAACACTTACATTATTTTTCTTAGCAAGTTCTAATAAATCAGGAGATAAACTAAAATTATTAGTTAAAACAATTAAACTTATTTTATTAGATAAACCATATTCTAAAACTTTATGACGATCACCAATAATTAAAATATCACTTGGTTTTAAATTAACTTGTTCCATAAAAGTACTACTTTGATAACTAGCTACCATCATAGTTCCATCAAACTCTTCTTTAGCTCGAATAATTTCTTTACCATCTAAAGCCTTTAATAATTCATCATAACTAGTATTTAAAGTATTTTTAACTGTATTAATAAATAACATAGCTATTTCTTTTAAAGTAATTAAACTAACTAATCTTTTATTATCATCAACAACTGGAACAGCCGTTAACTTTTTTTCTAATAAATAATCAATAACTTCTTTAATTGACATTTTATCATAAACATAAGTACCTTTATTATAATGAACATTTCTAATTTGAACTTTAGCATTATTTAAATATTCTGGTTCTTTTATCCCAAAATAATTTAAAACAAATTTAGTTTCTTTATTAAGATGTCCTAAAGATCTAGGCGTAGTATTCTCTCCTAAAGCATTTTTTAAATAAGATAAACTAATAGAAGCACATATACTATCAGTATCAGGATTTCGATGTCCAAAAATATAAGTTAAAGCCATAAAAACAACCACCTTTGCATAAAAAATATATCATAAACTTTAAAAAAAACAAAGAGTTTTTAAAGGGCTTTACTCTCTGTTTCACACTCATTTTGATAAGTTTGTAAATTAATTAAATATTTTAACAACATTTCATAATAAATTTTACTTTCTTCTTGATAAGAAAAATCATTCTCATTTAAATACTCTAATGCTTCAATATATTCTCTTTTCTTAATTAAACGTTTTAAATTTGCTAAATTTTCTAAATATCTACTACTTAGAGATATATTTTCATTATCTTCTATATTATTACTTTTATTTTTATTCATTGATTTTAAACTTAAATTAATTAAAATTTTTCTAATAACCGAATAATATTTAATATTATCATTCTTATCATTATTATTAAACCATTCATCACTATTCATTATATCTAAAGCTGTTTTATAATCTCCATATTTCATTGCTTTATTAAATGAATCAATAACATTATCACCCTTAACTATTGGACTAAAATAATTATTAAAATCAATATTGGTTCCTTTTATTCTAAAATAAGTTTCAATTAAATTAAATAAATATTCTTCTTCTTTTCTTAATTTAGAATCAATACTTTTTTTATCTTTTAAACAATTTAATAATTCAAATAAAAAATTATCTAAATCTTTACTATTTACTAATTTTATTTCATTTAATAAATAATCAATTTTAATATCATATTCTTTTACTTTTAACATTTTATCATTTGAAGCTTGATATTTATTAATTATGTTAATAACATCTTTTAAAATATTTTTATAAATAATTAACTTTTTATAATCATTTTGATTTTCCCTAATACATATATCAATAATTTTATAAGCATATTCATAATCACCAATATTTAAAGCTTCATAAAAATTATTGATTATAGTATTACTTTGATATTCATAATTGTTAACTTTTTTAATAAATGTTTTACCAGTAGATAAATCATTCATAAAATTAATTAATTTTAAAAGATTAAGATAAAATGTTTCATTTTGCCCACTAAGATTCTTAGATAAAATTACTTTTAAATCATTATATTTTTTTTCATTAATTAATTTTAAAAGATAATCATCAGTTAAAACTGTTGAAATTTTTTTAGTATACTTTTTATCTAAATCACTAATTGTTCTTAATAATGTTCGATAAATTTTTAAAATACTACTATTAGGATTATGATATAAACATTTACCAACGTTTTTATAAGCTGTTTTATAATCACCATTTTTTAAAGATAAATCTAATATAAAATTATAATCTTCAATATTAGGATATGTTAATGTTTCTTTTGGTAAAGAACAATGATTTTTAGACATATTAATTATTTGCTTTAAAAGTTTAGATATATGTATATAATATTTTTGACTTCCACTACTAGCAAATTTTTTTATTTCTTCACAACTTTCTAAAGCTAATTCATAATCTTCACTGTTTATATTATTTTGTAATTCTCTAAAGTAATATTTAAAATCTCTAATTTGTTCACTTACTTTAGCTTCATTATATTTTTGAACTTTATTTTTAAATTCTAGAGATGTTACTTCTTCTAATAGTATTTCAATTACAACAGTTTCTAAACTACTATTTCGATTATTTGCTTTTTCTAAAACTCGATAGTTTTTAAAACTTTCTTTAGCTTTTTCATAATCACGAGAAATAATTTGTTCATAGCCTAAATTATAAAAAGCGTGATAATCATTAATTCTTTCTAACTTAAAAGCAGATAAGTTACTAATAAAACTAAAATCAACAGTATCTTCCATTTTTAATAATTCTTCCAATAATAATGAATATAATAAAGTATTTTGATCTTTATTTTCTGTTAAAGTCATATATTCTCTTAGCATATTATATGCTTCAAGCCAATCTTTCTTAATAACATTAACGGCAAAAAGATTATATACTTCTTTTATAGCATTCATTTTAAAACCCCCTTCAAATTTGTTTTGTATTTTAGCAAAAAAATTGGTACATGTCAAATTTCGTGGTTAACCAGGATAGTGTTTCCAAAGTGGGGAGATTAAACAATAAATCGATTTATCACAATCTACTACATTTTTTTCTTGCATTTTTCAACTGCTTTTGCTATGATGTATACAGATGAAGGAAACTTCATACAATAAAAAAGGATACATTCTGAAATGAGCTTTTATCAGATGTTTTCCCAAAATTTATAGAGAAACATCTGAAATCAACATTTGTTGAAATCAGATGTTTTTTATTATCTATATAATAATGTGATTACTATAAAGAATAATAGTAGTATTATAATAAATTGAGATATTTCTCTCTTCGTCATAATGAACCACCACCTTTCTCTTATCATTTGATAATTGAAAGGGAAAACACCTGATTTTTATTTCAGCTTGTATCCAATATAATTATAACAAACCAAACAAATTATGTCAACATTTTAGCCCACAATTAATCCTTGCTTTTTTCTTTCAAATATGATACTATGTATACAGATGAAGGAGACTTCATAAAATAAAAAAGGATACATCTTGAAATAATTCAGATGCTTCCCAATTTGTTGGAAAAAACATCTGAAATCAACAATGTTGAAATCAGATGTTTTTGTTTAGTTTAAAATAAGCAAGTAAATCGCTATGATAAGTAAAATATTTACAATATATTGCAAAAATTCTCTTTTAGTCACAACAACCACCTCCCCTTCCTTTTTTATTAATTGAAGGGGAAACACCTGATTTTATTTCATTTTGCATCCAATATCATTATAGCAGACCCAATAAATTATGTCAACATTTTAGCCCACAATTAATTCTTTCTTTTTTCTTTCAAATATAGTATTATGTATACAGATAACGCAAATAAGTGTTATTGGTACATTTTTTATTAATTAAATAATAATTTTAATATTATTATTAAGTGAAAATATCCGAATCTACATAAGTTGATTCGGATATTTTTTAAAAAAAAGAACTCATCTTTTTTGATAAGCTCTATACTAATTCTAATTTAACTTGTAAAGCGTCATCGCCAATACGTTCAACTAATTTAGTAATTCTTGTATATCCACCATTACGGTCTTCATAAGTTTTTGCTAATTCATCAAATACTTTACTTACTACTTCATTATCATTATGAACAAATGCTAAAGCTTTACGACGTGAAACTAAAGTTCCTTTTTTTCCATAAGTAATTAGTTTATCAACAAACTTACGAACTTCTTTGGCACGAGCTTCAGTAGTAATAACACTACCATTTAAAATGACAGTTTTAGTAAGTCCAGCAAGAATACTTCTTCTTTTTCTAGATTCTCTTCCTAATTTACGATAAGCCATTTTTTATACCTCCTTAATCGCGGAACTTAAGTCCCATTTCTTCTACTTTATCTAATACTTCTTTAAGTGATTTCTTACCTAAATTACGTATTTTATTAACTTCATTTTCTTTCTTATTAATTAAATCTTGAACGGTATGAATACCAGCTCTTTTTAAACAATTATAAGCTCTAACTGAGAATTCAATTTCTTCAATAGGAGTTTCAAGGGTCTTAGTAATTGTATCAACTTGTTTTTCAGCCATAATACCAGCTACATCACTAATTGAATTTATATCAGCTATAATATTAAAATGTTCAATTAAAATCTTACTTGCTAAAGCCATACATTCTTCTGGAGTAATACTTCCATTAGTTGTAACTTCCATAATTAATTTATCAAAGTTTTCATCATGTCCAACTCTAGCACCTTCTACTTCATAAAATACTTTTTCAACTGGACTATATAGTGAATCAATAGCAATAACACTTAATTTATTTTCACCATATAATTTTTGATTCTCTTTAGAATCAACATAACCATGACCATTATTACATGTAATGGTAATATCGATTTTTCCACCTTCAACTAAATTACAAATCACTAAATCGGGATTAATAATTTCAATATCAGGATCATGTTCAATCATACCAGCTGTAACAGGACCTGGTTTATTAGCATTTAAATGCATTGTATGTTCTTCTTCAGAATGATTTTTTAATACTAAACTTTTAAAATTTAAAACAATTGTTGTAACGTCTTCATAAACTCCATCAATTTTTTGGAATTCATGTAAAACACCATCAATTTTAATAGTTGTAACTGCACATCCAGGCATGCTTGATAACATTACACGACGAAGTGCTGTTCCAAGTGTATCACCAAAACCTCTAGCAAGTGGTTCTAGCTCAAATTTGCCAAAATGGTTACTTTCTTGATATTCAGTAATTTTGTACTCTGGTTTTTCAAATTTAATCATTAATAATTCCCCTCTCTTGATTAATTTCTAGGTCTTTTTGGTGGACGACAACCATTATGTGGAACTGGTGTTTCATCAGCTATACTAGTTACTTCAAGACCAATAGCTTGTAATGAACGAATAGCGTTTTCTCTACCTGCACCTAAACCTTTAGTTAAAACCTCAACTTTTCTAACTCCACTTTCCATTGCTGATTTACCAGCAGCTTCAGCAGCTAATCCGGCAGCATATGGAGTTTTCTTCTTTGAACCTTTATATCCAACTGTTCCAGCAGATGCCCATGAAATTAAATTTCCTTCTTTATCAGTAATTGTTACAATTGTATTATTATAATTTGATTTAATATGAACAACGGCTTCAGGGATATTCTTCTTAACTTTTCTTTTTCTTCTATTATATGCCATAAATTATTTACCTCCTATTTACCTGCTTTTTTCTTATTAGCTACTACTTTACCCTTACCTTTACGAGTATGAGCATTACGATTAGTTCTTTGACCTCTAACCGGAAGTCCTTTTTTATGACGAACTCCTTGATAGCAGTTAATTTCCATTTTCCCTTTAATATTCATTGAAACTTCACGACGTAGGTCACCTTCAACTAGATGATTATCAACTTCTTTTCTTAATTTAGCAATTTCATCATCAGTTAAATCTTTAACCTTTTTAGAACTTTCAACTCCTGCAGCTTCACAAATTTGTCTAGCTAAACTTCTACCAATACCATAAATAGCTGTTAGACCAATACAAACATGTTTTTCACTAGGTAATTCAATATTTTTAATTCTTGCCATTATTTACCTCCTATTTACCTTGTCTTTGTTTGTGTTTAGGGTTTTCACAAATAACCATAACACGTCCATTTCTTTTAATTATTTTACACTTATTACAAATTGGCTTGACTGACGCTCTGACTTTCATAATAATTTACCTCCATTATCTTTTATTCCATGTTATACGCCCACGTGTTAAATCATAAGGAGAAAGTTCAATGGTGACTGTATCACCTGGTAAAATACGAATCATGTTTACTCGCATTTTACCAGAAACGTAGGCTTCTACAGTATAACCATTTTCTAATTCTACTAAGTAGTCTCCTCCTTTTAAAACATCAACTACTTTACCTTCTACTTCAAGTTTATCACTTTTAGCAGTTGGAACTTTTTTTACGACATCTTTGCTTTGCAAATTACTTTTTTTAAAACTTTTTTTAGCCATAAATCATTCTCCCGTTAATATTTCGTAACCATCTTTGGTTACCACTATAGTATGTTCAAAATGAGCTGAGTAACTTTCATCATCTGTTGCAATTGTCCAGTCATCATCTAACATACAAATATCTTTTGAACCCATATTAATCATTGGTTCAATGGCTAAGGTCATTCCCTCTTTTAAAGTATGCCCTTTGCCTTTTTCCCCAAAATTAGGAACTTCTGGATCTTCATGCATATTAGTACCAATACCATGACCAACTAGTTCTTCAACTACACCATAACCAAATTGTCTAGCATAACTACTAATTGCATAACCAATATCTCCAATTTTAGCACCTGGTTTTACAACAGATAGACCAACTTTTAAAGCTTCTTCAGTTCGTAAGACAAAATTTTTAACATCTTCACTTACTTCCCCAACTAAATAGGTTCTTGTCATGTCGCTTTCATAGCCATCTTTTCTAACTGTAAAATCAAGTTTAACAATGTCACCACTTCTTAGTTTTCGCTTACTAGGTATCCCATGGACTACTTCATCGTTAACTGATATACAAGTATGTCCTGGAAAACCATCATGCTGATAACAAGAACAGTAACCTCCATGATTCGTTACAAACGAATTAATCAATCTATCAAGCTCTAAAGTTGTAACACCTGGCTTAATAAATTTTTCAATGTACTGGTGGGCTAAGTAATTAATATGTCCAGCTTCTCTCATTAATTTGACTTCTCTTGGACTTTTAATACTAATCACTTAAAACACCTACCAAACATTCTAGAGTACTCGTTTGATCTACCGCATTATTGCTAATCACTTTCAAACGTCCCAAATTCTTATAATACTCTACTAAAGGATAAGTACTCGTCATATATTGTTGATACCGAATTTTAAAAGTCTCTTCATTATCATCACTACGCGATAATAACTTCTCATGACATATATCACAAATTCCATCAACCTCTGGCTTAAATTCTTTAATGCGATTATTATATGTTTTATGACACTTTGGACAAACGCATCTTCCTAATACGCGGTCTAGTAAAATACTCTCGTCCACTGAAACATAGACAACCACATAATTTAAACCGTTTAATATTATATCAAGAACTTTCGCTTGTTGCAACGTTCTTGGTACTCCATCTAAAATAAATGGCTTACCTTTTGGCAATTCATTAATTGCCTCTTTAATAATATCTAGCATTATTTCATCTGATATTAAATTACCCGTTTTAAGCATTTCGGCTAATTCATTATCAACTAAGGCTTTTTTTCTTAATAAATCCCCAGTTGATAAATGTTCATAACCATACTTATTAACTAGATATTCGCTTAATGTTCCTTTACCACAAGCAGGTGGGGCTATAAAAATGACACTTTTCATATTCTACTTCTCTTATGCTCCCACTTACGACTTACTAAACCACTTTCAATTTGTTTATAAGTCTCAATAGCAACACCAACAACAATTAATAATCCTGTACCTCCAATCGCAATAGATTGAGATAGACCAGTTAATTTTGATACTACTATTGGTAAAGCAGCTATAACCGCAATAAAAATCGCGCCTACAAAAGTAATTCTTCCCACAACTTTACTAATATATTCAGTTGTTTCCCTACCAGGTCTTACACCAGGAATATAAGCACCACTTTTATTTAAATCTTTACTCATTTCTTCAGGATTCATTGCCATAAAGGTATAGAAATAACTAAAGAAAATAATTAAAGCAATATATAAAACAAATCCTGTTGGTGAAGTATACATTATATAGTTATTAACAAAATCAATAGCTCCTTGGTTACCTATAATATTAACGACAATATTAGGAATCGTAAGTAACATTGACGCAAAGATTACAGGCATTACTCCAGCATAATTAATTTTAAGTGGTAAATAACTTTGTCTTGCACCATAAGCACTTACGGTTTTATTAGCATATTGAATTGGAATTTTTCTTTCGGCTAAAGTTAACCAAATAATGCCAATAATTACTAAAAAGTACATTAATATATAAGCTACATAAAAGACAATACCAATCCATAATTCATGGTTACCTGAAGCAATAAAAGCATCATATGAACCAGTAAATACAGCTGGTAAACTTAATACTATACTTGCCATGATTAATAAAGATTGACCATTACCAATACCTTTTTCTGTAATACGGTCTCCTAACCATAATAGGAATGATGTACCAGCAGTCATTACTAAGGTAATCTTTAAAATCATACTAACATCACTAACTTTTAGTAAAAACACTGTCAACATATAGGCTTGAACAAAAGCTAAGATAATACCTAGATATCTAGTTATTCGATTAATCTTTTGTCTTCCTACATAACCTTGTTCTTTTAATTCTTTAAAATACGGAATAATATCCATTTGTAACAATTGGGTTACAATTGATGCACTTATGTATGGAGAAACTCCTAAACCAAAGATACTAAAACGGTCAAATCCTCCACCACTCATTAAGTTAAAAATTCCCATGTAACCTAAGTTACCATATAGACTTTCTAACCAAGGAGCAGCCCAGACAATGGTAATTCCGGTACCTAAAGCATATATTCCTAAAATAAGAAAAGTATATAAAATTCTTTTTCTTAAATCTTTAGCATCTTTAGAAAATATTTTAAAAGATTTTAAGGCCATTAAATCACCTCAGTTTTTCCACCAGCAGCTTCTATTTTAGTAACTGCAACACTTGAAAAACGATGTGCTTTAACAGTTAGTTTTTTCTTTAATTCGCCATTTGCTAATACTTTAACACCATCAAGTTGTTTCTTAATAATTCCACGACTTTTTAATACTTCTGGTGTTACTTCATCGCCATCATTAAAATATTTATCTAAATCACTTAAATTAATAACAGCGTATTCCCTTCTAAAACGAGCATTATTAAATCCTCTTTTTGGAAGACGACGATATAAAGGAGATTGACCACCTTGGAACCAAGCTGAAATACTTACCCCACTTCTAGCTTTTTGTCCTTTTTCACCATGAGTAGATGTTTTACCCATTCCTGAACCAGGTCCACGTCCAACAATTTTTTTACTTTTCATTTCTTTTGTTTTTGGTAAACTTTCTAATCTCATATTATAACTCCTCTACTTTCTTTCCACGTAACTCAGCAATTTTTTCAGGAGTACGAACAGTCTTTAAGGCTTCTAATGTAGCCTTAGCAACATTTACTTGGGTATTGCTTCCTAAACTTTTAGAAACAATATCTTTAATACCAGCTAATTCTAAGACAGCACGAGCAGCACCACCAGCAATTACACCAGTACCTTTTTTAGCAGGTTTAATCATTACAACAGCACGACCTACTTTTCCATAAGCTTCATGAGGAATAGTACGATTATCAATAATAGCTACTCTTAAAACATTTTTATTAGCAGCTTTACTAGCTTTAGCAATAGCATCATTTACTTCATTTGCTTTACTAGTACCAATTCCAACTAATCCTTTACGATTACCAACTACTACTGTAGCAGAAAAACGAAAATGTCTACCACCTTTAGTAACTTTAGTAACACGACTAAGATTAATAACTTTTTCTTCTAATAATTTTTTTCTTGAGTCAGTATTTTCTTTTCTTGCCATACCCTAATTCCTCCTAAAACTCTAAGCCGTTTTCACGTGCAGCTTCAGCTAAAGCTTCAACACGTCCATGATATAAGTATCCACCTCTATCAAAAACGACTGTTTTAATTTTTAATTTTTTACATTTTTCAGCAATGTCTTTACCAACCATCTTGGCACCTTCGACATTACCACCATTTATTTTTAACATTTTTGATGAAGAGCTAGCTAAAGTGATTTGTTTTTCGTCATCAATAACTTGAACATAAATTTCTTTATTAGAACGGAATACATTAAGTCTTGGACGAGACTCTGTACCACTAATAGTTTTTCTAACTCTTTTGTGGCGTCTTAAACGCGCTACATTACTAGATTCTTTTTTTATCATTCTAATTACCTCACTTATTTAGCAGCCTTTTTACCTTCTTTACGACGAATATGTTCATTTTTATAACGAATTCCTTTGCCTTTATAAGGTTCTGGACTTCTTACTTCACGAACTACAGCCGCAAATTGGTTAACTTTTTGCTTATCAATTCCTGAAATAGATATTTCATTATTATTTATTAATGTTGCAGATAATCCTGCTGGTACTTCCATAATAACCGGATTAGAATATCCAGCATTAATCGTTATTTTATTACCAGCAACATTGAAACGATATCCAACACCAATAATTTCTAAATCTTTTTTATAACCCTCACTAACACCAATTAAGTTATTATTGATTAATGAATTCATTGTTCCTACTACAACATTAGCTCTTGCACTATTATTTTTAGCAGATGTAGTAACAACACCATCTTCAATCTTAACTTCAATTAAAGGGTCAATAGCTAAATCTAGACTTCCTTTACTTGATTTAGTAGTTAATACACCATCATTTAAAGTAACTTCAACACCAGTTGGGATTTGTAATTTACGATTTCCTATTCTACTCATAAACTTTCCTTACCATATATAAGCAAGTACTTCGCCTCCTAACTTTTGTTCTCTAGCTTCTTTATCAGTCATTAAACCTTTAGATGTAGATATAATAGCAACACCTAAACCATTTAAAACTCTAGGAAGGTCTTCACATTTAGCATATACTCTTAAACCAGATTTACTAATTCTTTTTAAACCAGTAATAACTCTTTCTTTTTTCTCACCATATTTTAAAGTTAGATTAAGTTCATCACCATTATCTTTTTTAACATATTCATAATCAGCAATATAACCTTCTCTTTTTAAAATTTCAGCGATTCCTAAAGTCATTTTAGTTCCAATAACTGTAACATTAGTATATTTTAATTGATTTGCATTACGAATTCTTGTAAGCATATCAGCAATCTTATCTTGAACCATTTTTATACCTCCTACCAACTAGCCTTTTTTACTCCAGGAATTTCACCTTTATTAGCTAATTCCCTAAAGCAAATACGACAAATATGATATTTACGTAGAACACCATGAGGTCTTCCACATCGCTCACATCTTGTATAAGCACGTGAACTAAATTTAGGTTTACGAGCTTGTTTTACTTTTAAACTTGTTCTTGCCATAGTGTTCTCCTCTCTATTTCTTAAAAGGCATATTAAATTTTGCAAGTAATGCCTTAGCTTCTTCGTTAGTATTAGCTGTTGTTACGAAAACAATATCCATACCACGAACTTTTACAACATCATCATAAACAATTTCTGGGAAAATTAATTGTTCTTTAATTCCTAAAGTATAATTTCCATGTCCATCAAAAGCATTTTTACTAACACCACGGAAATCTCTTACTCTTGGAAGTGCAATCTTAATTAATTTTTCCATAAAAATATACATTTTTTCACCACGTAAAGTAGTTTTTACACCAATACTTTGACCTTCACGAATTTTAAATCCGGCAATAGATTTATGAGCTTTAGTAACTACGGCTTTTTGACCAGTAATTGCTTCTAAATCTTTTAAGGCAGCATCAATATATTTTTCATCGGTATGACCTTCGCCAACTCCGATATTAATGACAATTTTATCTAATTTTGGAACTTGCATAACTGTTTTATAGTTAAATTCTTTCATTAATGCCGGAACAATTTCCTTATTATATAATTCTTTATATGTACTCATAGTCCCACCTAATCTTTCTTATCTTTCTTTTTAGAAGTTTT
>CANRMU010000014.1 GCA_947631895.1 uncultured Bacilli bacterium
CGTCATGACCAAACATCATAGCATCAAGCATTTTACTTTCACTTAATTCGCTTGCTCCAGCTTCAACCATACATATTGCATCTTTAGTACCTGCAACAGTTAGATTTAATTCACTTTGTTCTAATTCACTGGCAGTTGGATTAATAATAAAGTTTTTGCCAATTTTACCAACTACAACCCCTGATACAGGACCATCAAAAGGAATTTCTGATATTCCTAGGGCAAGTGAAGAACCAAATAATGCAGCCATAATTGGCGAATTATCAACATCAACACTTAAAACCATATTGATAACTTGAATTTCATTTCTTAAATTTTCATCAAACATTGGTCTTAATGGCCGATCAATAATTCTTGCTGCTAAAGTTGCTTCATCAGTAGGTCTTCCCTCTCTTTTAATAAATCCTCCCGGAATTTTACCTACTGAATATAACTTTTCTTGATACAATACTTGTAATGGAAAAAAATCTTGTGTTACCGCATTACCCATCACAACAGCTGTTAAAACTGCTGTATCACCATATCTTACTAAAACAGCTGAATTGGCTTGTTTAGCTAAATGACCAGTTTCAACTACTAATTTTCTTCCTAAAAAATCATACTCAAATACTTTCTTCATATACTTCCTCCTCCTAAATATAAAAAGACACTTAAAAATTTAGTGCCTATTTTCTTAAATTTAATTTTTTGATTAATTCACGGTATGATACTACATCATTTTCTTTTAAATAATTTAAAAGCTTTTTACGACGTCCTACCATCTTTTGTAAACCATATTTTGAATGAAAATCATGAATATGAACTTTTAAATGTTCAGTTAAATTATTAATTTCTTCAGTTAAAAGTGCAATTTGAACTTCAGTAGAACCTACATCTTTTTCACTTTTTCTAAATTCTTTAATAATTTCCGATTTTCTTTCTTTAGTCATTGCCATAATAAAATCCTCCTTACTTTTTAAATCGGTTTAACCATCGTTTTATGAAAGAGGTTCATTAAAACCATAGTAAAACTTCAATAACAACTAAAGTATATTATACTTTATGCTAAATTGCAAGAAATTTCATACTTGTTCTTCAAAAAATGGATTTCCAGAACCATAAGCACAATACATAATTTTTCCATTATCTTCATATGTAAAATAATCTTCATATAATGTAGGATTAGCTTCTATTATAGCTACACTTTTATTTTTATCTAT
The DNA here is from genome assembly GCA_947631895.1 of uncultured Bacilli bacterium. Classification (GTDB taxonomy): domain Bacteria; phylum Bacillota_I; class Bacilli_A; order RF39; family UBA660; genus Ventrenecus. Next base: position 1,200 of record CANRMU010000014.1, read on the forward strand.
ATCAACAATTTCATAATCATTGCCACTTTGTGCTATAGCAAAATTATATCCATTTACTTTAATATCATCACCACTTACTAATTCTTTACCATCAGTATTTAATAATATTTTTTCATTTTTTTTAGTTGCCATATATACATTTGCACTTGTATCTTTTACTGATATCATTGATTTAGTATACACTAATTCTATATCATCATAATTTTTGGAAATTTTCTCCCCATTAATATTCATTAAATAATAATTTTCTGAATCTTCAGAAACTATAGCTATACCATAATTATCAAACATCCGAGCTTTTTCATATATGGTATCATTAAATTTTGTACCATCTAATTTATAATAAACTAAGCCATCTTGTTTATTACAATCTTTCATAAGATATAAACCATTATTGGTATTAGCAATAGTGTTTTCACAATTAAGAGTAGTTTTTAATTTGCCATTTTCATATAAATCATATTTTTCATCATTTTCTACTATATAATTTTTTTCATCATAATAGCATCCTTGTTTCAATATTTTGCCATTTTCATCATATATATCAATACTTCCTTTAATCATATTATTTTCAAAATATAATGATTCATCTGTTTCAAATTCTGAAAAGACTTTTCCATTTTTAACTAATTTATAATGTTTTTTATCTGTATAATTATACTCATTATAAGGCCGCAATAAAACTTTATTACCATCTTTACTTACATCTTCTATATAATATTCATCATCTAAAGTAAATAATAATTTGGAATTAGTATTTATTATATAACTTTTATTATTATAATATATTATAAGATAACTACTGCCATTAGAATTTGCTTTAATTTCAGAATAATCTTCAGCCATAGGAATAGTTGCTACTAATTCTCCTTTATAATTATAAATATAATAATTATCTAGATCACTTATCATTGATACTCGATGATAATTATTTATAATTAAATTTACACCATAAACTTGTTCACCTTCTTTAATAACTTTACCATTACTATCATATATTTTAGAATAACTAGTATAATCATTTGGATTTGTATATACTACTTCAAAAAAAGCTCCTATATTAGTTATATTAACATTTTCTTCATAATCAAGTAACATTGTTCCATCATCTTTAATTAAACCACTTTTCTTATCTTCTGTCTCAACTGTTGATACGCCATTAATAAACCCTGAAACATATTTAAAATTTTCATTGGATAATTTATTTCCATTTTCATCATATAATGTATATGTCTTATCATCATTTTGAAAGAAGAAAGATGTAGAACTAGTATATTTATCTTCATCATAATCTGAATCAACACCACTAAAATCTTCTTCAATAACATTATCATTAGAATTACTTTCAAAATTATTTTTAGGCTTTAACAAACAAAACACTGTAATTATAATAATAATTCCAACTACAAATAATCCAACTATAAAAATTATTTTTTTATTATTTGTTGGTTTAGAATTAATACCATTATTTTGAGGTATATTTATACCATTATCTAAAACATTGTTTTGAGGTATATTCATTCCATCATTTAAAACATTGTTTTAAGGTATATTCATACCATTATCTAAAACATTGTTTTGAGACATATTCATACCATTATTTAAATTATCCATATTTGAATTTTGATTATCCATAATACCTCCTACTTAATTATTAATTATTTATTTCATAAAACTTTTTGCCTGTTTCATATGAATAATATTGTATTTTATTACTACTATCTACTTCAAAATAATTATCTTTTAATGTTGGCTCTGTATCTAAAGTTATAATACTTTTTTTATTTACATAATCATATAATTCATATTTTGCGCCATGTTTTACAATTAAATATTTATTATTTTTAATCCTAACTTCATCGCCACTTACTAATTCATTACCATCTTTATCCAAACATACTTTAGTATCATCATTAATTGCTGTATATACTCCATATCCTTTATAATTATCTGAAATGGATGAATATTCTTTTGATATTTGTTTACCATTACTATCTATCATAAAATATTTTTTAGCCTCATGAGCAACAATTGCTATATTATTTTCATCAAAAGATGAAGCAAATTCATATTTTTGTTCATTTAATAATGTTCCGTCATTTTTATAAAAGAAATAATCATAGGTATTATTACAATTATCAAACAAATATATTTTAGAAGACTGATATCCCCTACTATAAAGTCTCTCACAATTAACAGTTGCTTTTAATTTATTGTTTTCATATAAATCATATTTTTCGTCACTAGATTTTAATACATAATTTTTATCATCATACCATCCTTCAATTTGTTTATTAATATTTCCGTTATTATCATAATATTCATTAGCACTGTTTATAACAGCATTGCCTTCAAATTCTAAATATTCATCAATACTATCCATAGTTACACTATAAGCAACTTTACCATCTTTTACCACTTTAAAAGTTTTTGGCTTACTATAATCTTCATAATTACAAGAAGAAATTATAAATTGTTTTTTATCTTCACTAACTGCACTAACACAAAATGGTTCATCTAATGTAAATAATAATTTTGAATTAGTATCAATTATATAGCTTTTATTATCATAATTAATTGAAGCATAATTATCTATACCATCTAATATAGGTTCATTATTAAATAAAGATAAAGAATCATTTACAGGAAAAGAAGTTACTTTATCACCCTTATAATTATAAACCATCATATCTTTTCCATTACTAATAACAGAATAAGCATATTCTCCTACAGCATCAAAACCATCTAAATTTTTATCTTCAATAAGTACATTACCTTTAGAATCATATAATATGTCATTACTATCAGCCGTAGCACAAATAAAGACAGAACCATAACGAAATAAATATTTACATTTACCAAATTCAATTAACATCTTACCTGATTCTGAAACAAGTCCTTTTTCATTATTATTATTTTCTACTAAAGCGGCTCCATTAATAAATTTATCTGATCCAGATTGAAATATAAAATCAGTTAATTGCTTACCACTTTTATCAAATATTGCTGAATTATTTTTATTTGATATGAAAAAAGAATTACTTGCTAAAATATCTTCCGAACTAGATTTTTTATTTTTAAAAATATTTTTGCCTACAATTACACCAACAATTATAAAAACTATAATACCACCAATAATTAATATTTTTTTATAATCTAACTTTTTTAAAAATGATTCTTTTTCAATAGAAGATTCAACGTTATGATGATATTGATTCATAGGATGAAATTCTGGTCTACCTAAATTATTATCTTCTGAAGCATTTATCATATTATTGGAAAAATTATTAGTTTCTTTATTAAAATTAACATTGTTATTAATAGGAATATTTATATTTAAATTGTTATTTTGAGGTATATTTATTTGATCATTTAAATTGTTATTTTGAGGTATATTTATTTGATCATTTAAATTATTTCCATTATTATCTAAATTTCCTAAATTTTCTAAACCCGTATTTTGATTATTCATAAGTCCTCCTTAATATCCAAACAAATCTAATAAATCTTCAACATCTTCATATGTATCACTGCCAAAGAAATCTTGTTCAGTATATTTCATTTCAATTTCAGTGTCTTCATTAATTGGTTTATTCCAATTAAATTTTTCTTTGCCACCCTTATAATACCAAGCAAATTCCATTTTAAAACCAGCTGTTTCAATATAAAAACTTTCTCCATCTGTTGTCATTTTAGAAATATTATTTCCTATTCCTTCAATTTTAGAAATATTTTCATTAAATTGGTCAACAACATTTTGAGCAGAAACTGTACTTCCTTTTTCTACTTTTAATTCATTACAATTTTCATCTACCATATTATACATATCAAAACTATAGCACATCTTAATCGTCACGCAATTATTTTTACAATTAAAGTTAAAACTTGAAGAATTATTTTCAGCATATTTTTTATTTATTATTCTGGCTAATTCAACATCATATTTAACTTCACCATAAACAACTACACTATTAGAATATTCTTTAAACTTATCTTTTTTAATAACTATTTTATAAACTCCACTTTTTAATTCTAATTCATAATTACCATTAATATCACTTTTAGTACTTGTTATTAATTCATTACTTTCACTATCATAAATTTCAATAGATGCTTCACTAACTGTTTTCTCACCACTTTTAATATTACCTTTTAAGATATTTTTTTCATTACCAAGCATTTTAGTATCTAAAAAAGCCTTAGTTATTTTAGCAACAGAATCACTACTTAATCCTAAATTTTTAGCAGCTTGAATAACAGCTAAAGCACAATCTTCAAATTTAGCATATGATGAAAGATAAAATAATGATTGGTACCATACTTTAGCCATTTCTTTTTTATCTTTAAAAGCTCCATAACTTTCCATTAAATATGCTGCATGACCAACTACATTAGCATTTTGATGAACTCCACCAGTATCATAGTCATATACATTTTTTAGGTTATTTCTTTCTAAAAATCCTGAAACATCGTTCTCACCTTCTCTAATGTAACCATCAGGAATATAATATTTACCTCCTACTTCACTAGGGTTTTCAAAAGAATTAGGATCTGCTAAATCTCTTAATATTTCATTATCTTCAGCAATTGTCCAATTTTTTCCTTCAATTAAAGAGCCTAAAATATCTGCATAGGCTTCATCTAGTGCCCGTGTTTCAAATGCTTTATTAATGTCTTCACTTTTAGGAGATTTAGCAAAGTTTACAATATGTTGATTTACCCCATGAGTAAATTCATGTGCTAAAACATCTAGTGAAGCTGAAAAATATTTACCTTTATATTCACCAATATACATTTGATTGGTCATTGAAAGCCAATAAGCATTTGCTAATTCTCCTCCACCTAATAATAATGTATTTTTTATTCCAAGATTAACAATTATTGGACTACCTTTATCATCGTAAGAATTTCTATTTAAAACATTTTTATAATAATCATATATTTTTTCAAAATCGGCCATTGAAGTAATTGCTACTTTTGAAAAACCATCACTTATTGATGCTTCATTTATATCATAAGCATTACTTCCAGGAAGTGCTGTTACAAATGATGTTAGTTGTGAAGTTCCTCTTAAGTCAGCAACAGATATTTTTCTTTTAGCATCATAAAACTTATAATATTTTTCACCCATAATATCATAATTTTCAATATCAATTGTACATTTTTTATCATCCATTCCATCTAGAGTCATTTCTACATAATCTATTGGAACTATTTTATTTAAAATTTCCCCATCTTTAGCATCAATTAAATATTTTTTTATATCATTATCTGAATAACCATCAATAATATAAACTAATTTTGATGTATTATCTTCTGCTAAAATATTTAATTCATTATTTACTATCTTGGTGTTTTGGCCTAAATTTTCTCTAACAATTTCTTCTACTTCATCATTACTTATTTTATCATTTATGTCAACTGAAACATTAGGAATATAATATCCACTATAACCTAAAATATTATTGTCACTATCTACACTCAAAATTACATTTTGATTATACACTGGTATTTCTTGATAGGTTTGATTAAACTTATAATATGTAATCTCTTCATTCTCATATTTATTTATTAATTTTATATCACTTTTATCTTCAATTTTTAATAAGTCTTTTAAAACTTTTTTAGCATCATTTTCTGATTTAACTTTTTCTTTGCTAAAAGAACCGGTTATATATTTTGGCACATCATTTTCATAACGATAAGCAATTTCTTGATAATTTTCATTTTCACTATAACCTTCTTCTTTTTTAGAAAAAAATTTAAATACTAAGATACCACTTAATATTAAAATAACACATGGTATTATAATTAAAATAATTTTTCGAACATTAATTTTACTTACTTTAGCACCACATTCTGGGCAAAATTTTATATTGTTATTAATAACCCTACCACACTTTTTACATTTCATTTTATCCCTCTTTATTTTTATTATCTATAACTATTTAAAATATCATCAATACTTTTAGTTACACTTGTTGTAATAAATCTATCATAAATAAAATTTCCTCCAACTAATAAAATACTAAAGCATATTAAATTAAAATATATTTTTTGTTCTATAGGTAAATTAAGTTCTAAATTAATTAATTCATATAAAATTATTAAAGTATAGATTATACTAATTGTTTCAATGGCAGTACCTAAAGGTGCCCATATGATTGAAAAAATTGTAGAAAGTAAAATTGAACCTAAAATATAAGGAATCATACTACCTGCACTAATGCCAAGTAATTTAAAGAAATTAGTATTTTTCTTAATTACCATACTACCTAAATAAAATACTAAAGCAATCGCACCTATTATGAGAGCAAACATAATTATATTTTTAAAAACAATGTTTGCAAATTGAACATTTTTTAATTGTCCAAAATCCCATTTATAAGTATAGCCTTTACTAATAGTATAACTTGGAACTCTAATTGAAGATATAATTGTACTTATTAAAGTCGCAATAGTAGCTAATAACGTAACTATTACGGTTAATATTATTGAATTTTTAGAATTATTAAGATTTTCTTCATTTTTTTTAAATGTATCATAAGGTTTTAATAATAAATTAATACAATATTGAACAAAAGGAAAAGCTGCAATACTTTTAACGACACTATTATTGCTGATATTAAAATTATTATTTGTCATATTAGAATTATTAATATTAGACATATTATTTACGTTTTGTTGAACGTTATTCATTTGATTATTTGTTAAATTTAATTCAATATTACTATCATTAATAGTTCCATCTTCTAATGGCGATCCACAGTTCACACAAAATTTTGCACCATTTTCGTTTTCTACTCCACATTTTAAACACTTCATAATTCATACACCTTACCTATCTTTTATTAAATTTTATCATAATTAATCTTTGATTTAAATAAAAAATATATATTTAAGTGTAAAGCCATTCATTATGTTTATTATATATCCATATATTTTCGATATTCTTCTAGCATTCCTTTTCTTTTACCACTTAAACTTGGTTTAACCTGAAATATTCCTGGATATTGATTTCCTTCTAATACAACTAAACCTTTTTTAGTAACCGCAATATCCCAACCAACATATCTAACACTTGGAACAACTATTGAAAGTTTATTAATCATACTTTCTAATTTTTCATAATATGGAACTTTAAAACCAACAATTTTTTCATTGGAAAAAGGATGATTTTCATAAATATTGCCTGCTTCATCAATAGCTGGTGCATAAACATGTCCAGTATTATCAACAAAAGTATACATTCCTCCACTACTAAAGTTATCAACTTTACCATTATTACCAATTCTTAAAATAACATTTAAAATATGTGCAACACCCTTATCATCTAAAAAAGATAATACTCTAAGACCATTTACACTATCAGGATAAAGTTTACTTAAATCTTCATGTTGAATAAGATACTCTTCTACTAAATATTGTTTATTTGAAAGTAATTCTTCATAAATATTTTTAATATTTTTAAATTCTTCTATAACTATTACTCCTTTACCCCCACAATCATCAATCGGTTTAGCAACAACTTTATCTTTACCTTTTAAAAACTTTTTAAATTCATCTAAACTACTCTCTCTTAAATCAATAAAATCTCTTCCTAAATATTTTTTAAATAAATGATTAAATTTAATTTTATCATCTAATTTATCCCAATCTTTTTTATCATTATATTTTCTAACTATTTCATTATTTAATCTACCAGTTAAATAAGTTTTACGTTCCTTACCTTTTAATAGATAAAATTCAAATTCAAAGTAATCCATATAGCCACTACCATAACGAAGAGCACACCAAGCCATATCAAAAAGAATAAAGATTGTTGGCTTATGAACTTTTTTAGCTATCTTTTTCGCATGATTATAAAATGATTTATAATCAACTCCCTTAATTTTTTTTAACATATACTTTACTTTCTTCATAAATACTCCTAATTATTTTTTAATAAATTTTTAACATCACTTAATTTATTTACTTTAGGTATAGCCTTTAATTTAAGCATTAAATAAAAATATACAATCGCGCCTACTAAACCATAAACAGCACAGATGATAATACTCATTATTCTACTACTAGCATCAATTGGGAAGATAAATTTTAATCCAAATAAGAAGACTACCATCACAACACAAGAAATAAGGGTTTTTCCTAAAACTTTAACAGTATCTTGATAAGTTATATGATATTTACGATGTAATTGCCATAATAGGAAACTAATTGTTGTGGCTTGTGAAATAATACTTGCAATTGATGAACCATAATAGGCTTCAAAACCAAGAGTTTTACATAAATGCATCATTGGTACATTTAATATTAATTTAACTAACAAGCCTAAAAATAGTGAACCAAAGGATAATTTAGTATTATTCATTATTTGGGAAGTATCAACCAAAATTGATTGGAATGATAAAGTAATGGCAAGAAAAATATTAACGGAAAATAAACTAACACCAATTTGATCATAACCATAAAAAGCATTCCAAACAGGATAAGACAAAAATGATAAACCAATAGTCATAGGAATTGTTAAAACAACTAATATTTGCATTGCTTCATTAACTTTTTTACTTACATCTTTAAAATCTTTTTTTACAAAACTTGGCATAATATGAGGAATTAAACTAGCTGTTATCCCAATACTTATTGAGATAATAATCATATTTAATTTAGATGCCCAAGTGGAAATTACCCCCATTACATTTTCCGCATCAACAGCCGAATAGCCTAAATTAGTTAATGTTTTAACAATCGTAAATAAATCAACAATACTATAAGAAGATTTAATAATATCAATTAAAACAAAAGGAATAGCATAAAATAAAATCTTTTTAAATAAAGCTTTAGTCGTAACTTTCTTTTCTTCAGCACTTTCTCTTTTCGTAATTTTAAAAACATCTTTATTCTTTTTAATTTTATATTTTAAATAAATATAGGATATTAAAGCTCCAATCGTAGCCCCTAAAACCGCAATACTAACCGAAATATCTAAGCCTAAATTAAAAACTTTTAAAGCAAGAAAACTTCCTAATATAATAATTATTACTCTTACTAACTGTTCAATAACGGCAGATATTTCTGAAGGCATAATAAATTTATGACCTTGTAAATAACCACGATTAACACTTAACATTGGCACGATTAAAAGAGCTGTTGAAATTGTTCTAATAACTAAAGTAATACTTTCTAGACTATTACCTCCTAAAGAATCACCCTTAATTAAATAAGCTATTTGAGGTGCAAAAACAAATAATGCTATAAAACAAATAATACCTAAAATACTAAGAATTTTAGAGCCCATCTTATAAGCTCGTTCTTTTAAATGTTGATAATTTAAAGTATTATATTCACTAATAATTTTACTAATAGCTGTTGGAATACCAACTGTTGATAAACTTAAAAATATCGAATATATCTCATAAGCATAACTATATAAAGCTCCACCTTGATTACCAATAATATCATAAAATGGTATAACATATATTAAACCTAGAATTTTACATATTATGACACTAGCCGTTGCAATAAAAGCACCTTGTAAAAAACCACTTTTTTTCATCAAATCACCATATCCATTATATAAAAAGTTGTCATAATATGCAATTTATTTAAAACTATTCCATAAAATTAATGATTATTTTGACAGGCTATTAATAGTTTGTTATAATGATTTTAGATACATTGTGAAATAATAATCAGATGTTTTTCCCCTTTTATTTTTTAAATTTAAAAAATGAAAGGTGGTGATTAATATGAGCAAGAAAGAATTATCATATTATATAATTATTTTATTATTATATATACTAATTTTAGTATTTATCGTATTAATCTTTATTTTAATTTTTAAAATAAAGTAAATTAAAACATCTGATTTCAACATTTGTTGATTTCAGATGTTTTACCCTCAATATGGGAATACATCTGATAAAGCACATTTCATGATGTATCCTTTTTTATTTTATGAAGTTTCCTTCATCTGTATACATCATAGCAAATTATTTAGTAAAATTCAAGAAATTTGTGTTTTACATGCAATAAATAGTTTGCTATAATAATATCAGATACATTGTGAAATAATAATCAGATGTTTTCCCCTTTTATTTTTATTATAAAAATGGAAGGTGGTGATTACTATGAACAAAAAAGAATTTTCATATTATATAATTATTTTATTATTATATGTGTTAATTTTATTATTTTTCATATTAACCTTTATTTTGATTTTTAAAATAATATAAAATAAACATCTGATTTCAACTTTTGTTGATTTCAGATGTTTTACCATTAATTTGGGAATACATCTGATAACCACATTTCATGATGTATCCTTTTTTATTGTATGAAGTTTCCCTCATCTGTATACATCATAACAAATTTTTTATTAAAATTCAAGACGTTTGACACGTTATTAACAGTTTGTTATAATGATATTGGATACATTGAGAATTAATCAGATGTTTTCCCTTTATTTTTTAAAATTAAAAAATGAAGGGTGGTGATTACTATGACGAAAAGAGAATTTTTTTTTCATATTGAAATAATCTTAGTAATTTTAGTAATAATACTACTAATTTTAAATTAAAAAATTAAAGCATCTGATTTCAACATAAGTTGAATTATCGGATGCTTATTCCAAAACTAAAACGGGAATTACATCTGAAAAACTTCAAGATGTATCCTTTTTTATTGTATGAAGTTTCCTTCATCTGTATACATCATAACAAACTTATTAGTAAAATTCAAGAATTTAAAACTCATTAACACTAAATTCAACTAAAATAACATCTTCGCCAATTTTCTTAATTTGTTTAAAAGTAATTAAAACATCATCACGGATATGAAATAATTTAAAAAAACGTTTAGGTTCAATAACAAAATGATTAATCGTGCCACCTTCATCTATTTCAGCATCTACTATTCTACCTAAACGCTTACCATCTAAAATATTAACAATATCTTTTCTTTGTAAATCAGATAAATTCAATTTTACCACCTATAAAAATATATGAAGAAAAGATTAAATTATTTTTTCTTTTATCTCTACTTTTATAGTTTTATCATTTACACTATAATTAGTTATAGAAGGTATTTTTTGATGATATATAGCTTTTCCAATTGGTGAATTTAAGGTAATTTCTTCAAAATCATTAGTATAAAAAGTTCCAACTAATTTAAAAATACATTCTTCACTACTTCCATCTTCATAATCTAATTTTAATAATACTTTATCATTTAATTTTACAACATTATTATTTTTTGAATCTTCTTTTATAATTTCTAAATTATTTAATATTTTACGATAATCATCTATCTTTTTTAATATCTTTTTCTCATCTCTTGCCGATTCTTCAAAATCAAAATTATCATGCCATCCATCACCAACTGCAGAATTAGAAGATTCACTTTTATCTTTACCACTACGATTTAATAAATCTCTTAAATTATCAATTTCTTTTAAAAATAAATTATATCTTCTTGACTTACATAATAAATTTCACACTTCTTGAGTTACATAATAAATTTCTTTATTCATAATAACCTCATTATTTTAAATATATTTTAAAATAATGATTAATTATATTAAAGTAAATTAGCAAAAACAAGAGTTAATAATTAAGCATTAAGTTGTAATTCATAAGGTTGTTCCATAGTGCCTTCACCTGATATTATAGTTACATTTTTTGTTAAATAAGCAGCTGGATAAACATTTGCAGCATAATTTGTATTAAATGTTCCAACGTCTCCATAACTAAAAATTTTAGCTGCTTCAGCAGGAAATCCTTCAATATTGCTTATATATTGATTTATACTCCACAAATCATTAATACCAAGTAACCAATCTGTATTTGCACATTCAATATAATCATATCCCCAACCTTCATATTCTAATTTAATATTTAAACACATATCTCTTCCTATGCTTCCTCCGTTTGTTGCATATCCGTAATCTGATATATTAATTAATCCTATTCCATTATGTTTTCCACCGACATCTGTTTCTTTACTCCATTCTGCTGGATATTTATTATTTTCTGCAGTGTTTTTATGTTCACCCTCATAAAATTCTTTTGTATTAAATATATAATAGTCATCTTCATAAAATTCGCCAATATTCCAAATTACTTCTTTATCTATCATTTTTCTTGCTGTGTCATCTAAGCCTTTTGGCAACTCTGTACCTAAATTAAAATCACACGTTTTTTGAATAGAATTAGTACCATAATCTCTTGCATAACATTCACCAGTTCCACTTTCATAATAAATGCCATTTAACATATCCTTTAATTTACTTGTCGCCCAATTATTTGTAAATTCTTCTGCTCTATCCCATGCATATGCACCGAAATCTTTTTGATTTTCTATTCCATCTGTTCTTACTATTTTTACTCTTTGTTCTATTCCACTATCAGTTTTAACATTAACTAAACCAATAATTTGCCATATTTCATTATTAAATCTTACATAGTTATGAACATATGGTGTATTTGTGTCTTCATATTTTACTCCCGCGTAACGGTATTCTGTTTTATTCCATTCTTGCCCTATTTCTTTTAAATCATTATGTTCTACTTTATATAGGCCATTTTTACATGTTGTTATAGGGATTTGTTTTCCTGCTATTTCAACCTTTTCTGGTGTAGTATTTATAGTTTGTTCTACTTCACTTGTTGCACCTTTATTATCCGTTACTCTTAATTTTATAGTATGGTCTCCTTCTAATTGTTCTGGGAATTCTTGTGTTTCATTTCCATCTTGCCATTCTTGTTCATCTATTTGATATTCATATTTTGAAATACTTTTATTTTTATAGGCGCTTGCGGTTGCTGTTGCCGTTATTGTATTTTCACATACTGATAAAGCAAGACTACTTGTTGGAGGTATATCATCTTCTTCAAGATAAGTTGATGTTACTGTTATTTTACTTCTAAATTCTTTATTCATTGAATCAGCATTTTCTACTGTTACTTTTTCATGCATCCATAGTCTAAATTCAAAATTCTTTGTTTCATTTGCTTCTAAATATCCACTCATTAATTTATGGGCTTCA
>CANRMU010000015.1 GCA_947631895.1 uncultured Bacilli bacterium
GTAGTTGGACAAATGGAAGTGTAACTTTAACAATCGAAGGAGCAACAGATAGTGGAGGAAGTGGCTTACATAGTACGGCAGCCTATAGTTTTAATAATGGAACGGATTGGCAAGCAAGTGCTACAAAGGAATACTCAGCCAATGAAAGTAACATTACAATTAAAGTAAGAGATAATGCTGGAAATATTTATACATATCCAACAAAACAAAGTATAACCAACATTGAAAAAGAATTACCAAGTATAACAGGAGTAAAGAAAAGTACGAGTGCATGGACGAATGGAAAAGTAACATTAACAATAGAAGGAGCAGCAGATACTGGAGGAAGTGGCCTACATGATGACTCTCCATATAGTTTCAATAATGGGGTAGATTGGCAAGCAAGTGCAACCAAAGAGTATTCAGCAAATGAAAGTAACATTACAATCAAAGTAAGAGATAATGCCGGAAATATTTATACATATCCAACTAAACAAGAAATAACCAATATTGAAAAAGAATTGCCAAGTATAAGTGGAGTAAGTAAAAGTACAAGTTCATGGACCAATGGAAATGTAACCTTAACAATCAATGGAGCAACAGATAGTGGAGGAAGTGGTCTACATGATACAGCAGCTTATAGTTTTAATAATGGAACAGATTGGCAAGCAAGTAATAAAAAAGAATACCAAACAAATGAAAGTAATATTATAATAAAGGTAAGAGATAATGCTGGAAATATCTATACTTATCCAACAGCACAAAGTATAACTAATATCGATAAAGAACCACCAAGTGTACCAACCGTAAATCTAAATGGCTATACAAGTGGAACTGAAACATATGATGATGTCAAAATAACCTTAACCTCAACAGATAATCAAAGTGTATCATATTATGAATATTCAACAAATAAGAGTAGTACAACAAGAGTGCCAAATAATCCATGGACAATAAGTGATGAATTAAATGCTACATATTACTTTAGAGCAGTAGACCATGTCGGAAATCCAAGTGGATGGACAGGAGCATATACAATAAATAAAAAAGTTGATCCATTTGCTAAAGCTATAACAATCTGTGGTCAAGGTGGAACAAATGCTGCAACATGTATAAAAAATAATGCAAATTTAGATACTATCAATTTAATGGCCGATGATACAAGTGATGCTAATATAAGATATGTAGGTGCTACTCCAAATAACTATATTGATATAGGCGATAAAGATAGCAATGGGCAACAAATTTTATGGCGAATTATAGGAATAATAGATGGCAAATTAAAAATAATTCGAAATGAAAGCATTGGAGATATGGCATGGAATAATGTTTTTTCTAATATATGGTCAAGTTCTCAATTAGCAAGTTACTTAAATGAGAACTATAGTATAAATTCTAATTTAATAACCAATGAAAGTTGGAATGTAGGAGTTAAAGATAGTAGCGAATATCCTTCAAAAGATTTTTATATTTCTGAGCACAAAGGAAAGTGGACTGGTAATGTAGGATTAATTACTACAAGTGACTATGGCTACGCAGTAGGAGGAGAAGTAAGAAATAATTGCTTAACAAAGAATTTATATGATTATAGAGAAGACAATTGCTATACAAATAATTGGTTAACAAAAGATAAACCGTTTTGGACAATTACAGCTAATACTGCTGGATTTGGCTACTATGCTTTTTATGCCATTAGTTATGTTACAAATGCTCCAGTTACAGAAAAGTATAGTGTTTTTCCAACTGTTTATCTAATAACTGCAACTAAAATTATAGCTGGAAATGGTTCAATTACTTCTCCGTTCATCGCTCAATAAAATAGTAATAATTTACTATTATTGACACATTTTAATTTAAATTAGCATTTTGTATTGACAAGTGCTAATTTTTTAGTATAATTAATTTAGCACTTGCATATATTAGGTGCTAGAGGATGTGAAATGATGAACAATAGACAAGAAAGTATTCTAAAGTATATTGTGGAATCTTATATTAAAACAGTTAAGCCTGTTGGAAGTAAGTCGTTGTGCAAAAAGTTACAATGTTCATCGGCTACAATTAGAAATGAAATGGCTAAGTTAGAAGAATTAGGATTTTTAGAAAAAAATCATATCTCTTCTGGTCGTATTCCATCAGAAAAAGGTTATAAGTATTATGTTGAAAAACTAATGAAGCCTAAAGAATTAACTGGTGAAGATGTTTTAAAATTACAAACGATTTTTCAAAATCAGGAATTACAACTTTCTGATGCCATTAATCAATGTGTTGAAATAATTAGTGAAATAACTAATTATACAAGTATTGTTTTAGGAAAAAAATCAATGGATAATACTTTACAACAAGTATCGATTATTCCATTAGCTAATAATAAGATTGTTGCTTTAGTATGTACTGATCATGGTATTGTTCAAAACAAACAATTTAACTTGCCAAAAAATATTAATATTGATGAAATTGTTAAAACTTGTGATATTATTAATAAAATGCTTATTGGAACACCAATTAGAAAAGTATCAGAAAGACTTGAATATGAAATTAAACCAATTATTGCTGATAAAATCAAACAATATGAAACCGTTTATAATATTTTTTCTAAAACATTTCATGACTTTGCGAGTAAAGTTCATGAAAATGTCCATGTAAGTGGAGCAAACTTTTTATTAGATGCTCCAGAATATAATAATGTTGAAGAAGTTAAAAAGATTCTTTCTAAATTTGACGATGAAAATTTTATTAATAAGATTGAAGCAAGTGATGATGAAGAAGGAGTAAATGTTTACATTGGCGGTGAAAATGAATTTGACCCTAATGTAACAGTTATTAAAACCACATTCCATCGTAATGGTGAAGATGGTACAATTGCTATTATTGGACCTAAGCGAATGGAATATGCTAAAGTTGTTGGCCTTTTATCATATATTAATGAACAATTAAATAAGGAGGATTAAGATGGACGAGAAAAATGCAAATGTAAATAAGGAAAATGAAGTAAAAGTAAAAAAGAAGAAAAATCATAATAATCATAATAAATGGCAAGAACAAAATGAAAAGTTAGTTAAACAAAATGCTGAATTAAATGATAAGATTTTAAGAATTACAGCTGAAATGCAAAACATGAAAAGACATTTCGAAGAAGATAAGACACGATTAATTAAATATGATGGAGAAAAATTAATATTAGAAATTTTACCTATTGTTGATAATTTTGAAAGAGCGATTATCTTAGATGATGAAAATTTAAGTGATGAATTAAGTAAATTCTTAAGTGGTTTTAAAATGATTTACGGTAATTTAGTAGACATTTTAAATAAATTAGAAGTTAAAGAAATAGAATGCGTTGGTAAACCTTTTGATTCTATTAGTATGAATGCCGTTTTAATTGATCACATAGAAGATGTTGAAGATAATATTGTTATTGATTGTATGCAAAAAGGTTATATGTATAAAGATAAAATTATTAGACCAGCTATGGTGAAAGTGAATAATAATGGACAATAATGTTTTTATAAATAGTAAAACATTTGATATTGAACCAAATGTATTTGCTTGTGATAAATTAATAGCCGACTCAATAAAAATATTAAATAAAAAAGGATATATTACTAATTCTAGTTGTGAAGGTCATATAAGTTTTACTTGGCATGAAATAACTAATTGTGATTTATCTATGTTAGATATAGCCTCAAATGATGAACGATTTATTGTTTTAAAAGTAAAAGAAAATAGTTTTGATTATTTGACAAGAAGTGAATTAACATCAATATATATTTCTTTTGAACAAAATTATCAGTTTAAAGATTTACCAGAAGGATTTAATTTAGAAGAAGATAATCAAAAATATATTCTTAGAAAAACAATTTATTATTATGATAATAATGAACGAAGAGATATTAATGATATCGAAAAAGAAAAAGATAAATATCTTAAAATACTCAATGATTGGGTAAGAAATTTACCAATAAAAGAAAGGAATGATAAAAATGAGTAAAATTATAGGTATTGATTTAGGTACAACAAATAGTTGTGTATCTATTATGGAAGGTGGAAGTCCTGTTGTAATTCCAAATGATGAAGGAGGAAGAACTACACCAAGTGTTGTAGCCTTTACTAAAGATGGTGAAACATTAGTAGGAGATCGTGCTAAACGTCAAGCAGTAACTAATCCTAAAAATACTATTTCATCTATTAAAAGAAAAATGGGTACTAGTGAAAAAACTAAAGCAAATGATAAAGATTGGACTGCAGAAGAAATTTCAGCTAAAATATTAAGTAAATTAAAAGCTGATGCTGAAAGCTATTTAGGCGGAACAGTAAGTGAAGCTGTTATTACGGTTCCAGCATACTTTAATGATGCTCAAAGACAAGCAACTAAAAATGCTGGTAAAATTGCTGGTTTAGATGTAAAACGTATTATTAATGAACCAACTGCAGCTGCTTTAGCTTATGGTCTTGATAAACAAGAAAAATTACAAACTATCTTAGTTTATGACTTAGGTGGTGGAACATTCGACGTTTCAATCCTTGAAATTGGGGATGGTGTTTATGATGTTAAATCAACAAGTGGTAATAACCGTTTAGGTGGCGATGATTTCGATCAAAGAATTATTGATTGGATGACAGATACATTCAAAAAAGAAAATGGTATTGATTTAACTAAAGATTCAATGGCTATGCAACGTTTAAAAGATGCTGCTGAAAAAGCTAAGAAAGATTTATCTGGTATGAGTAAAACTCAAATAAATTTACCATTTATTTCACAAAGTAGTGATGGTCCAGTTCATTTAGATATGGAACTATCTAAAGCTAAATTTGAAGATTTATGTCGTGATTTATTTGATTCAACTCTAGAGCCAGTAAGAAAAGCTTTAAAAGATGCTAAGTTAAGTTCTAAAGATATTGATGAAGTAATCTTAGTTGGTGGTTCTACTCGTATTCCATATATTCAAGAATTAGTTAAAAAAGAACTTGGTAAAGAACCTCATAAAGGTGTTAACCCTGATGAAGTTGTTGCCATGGGTGCAGCTATTCAAGGTGGTGTTTTAACTGGTGAAGTTGATGATTTAGTATTACTAGATGTTACGCCATTATCACTTGGACTTGAAACTTTAGGTGGCGTTATGACGGTGTTAATTCCAAGAAATACAACTATTCCAACAAGTAAGAGCCAAGTATTTAGTACAGCTGCTGATAATCAACCTGCCGTAGACATTCATGTTTTACAAGGTGAAAGACCAATGGCTGCTGACAATAAAACTTTAGGTAACTTCCAATTATCTAATATTCCACCAGCACCAAGAGGAATACCTCAAATCGAAGTTAAATTTGATATCGATGCTAATGGTATTGTTAATGTTACAGCTAAAGATTTAGGTACTAATAAAGAACAATCTATTACTATTACTTCAAATACTAATTTAAGTGATGAAGAAATTGATAAAATGATGAGGGAAGCCGAAGCTAATAAAGAACAAGATGAAAAACGTAAAGAAGAAGCTAATGTTAGAAATGATGCTGACTCAATGGTCTTTGCAACTGAAAAAGCACTTAAAGATTTAGGTGATAAAGTTGATAGTAAAGATAAAGAAGAAGCTGAAGACAAATTAAAAGAATTAAAAGAAGCTTTAGAAAAAGATGATATTGAAGATATCAAAAAGAAAACTGAAAATTTAAATGAAGTAGCAATGAAATTAGCAACTAAAGTTTATGAAGAAGAAGCAAAGAAAAATGGGAATAATAATGAAAATACAACTACTGAAGAACCTAAAAAAAATGATGATGTAGAAGAAGCTACATACGAAGAAAAATAATTAAAAGTGATGGTTCTAGGAAACTAGAACCTTTCACGCGTTTAATAGAAAAGAGGTTTATTTTGAAAACATATAAGACTAGAGATGAAGTAGAAGAAGAATACAAATGGGATTTAACATCATTCTTTAAAAATGAAGAAGAATTTAATAAATCCTTACAAGAATTAGAAAATAATATTAATGAAATTAAAAATTATGTTGGTTGTACTAAAGATGCAGATAAATTATATGAATTTTTAAATTTTGAGATAAATACTTTAGCTTTATTTGAAGATTTATATGTCTATGCTCATTTAATTAATGATCAAGAACTGGGAATATCTAAAAACATTGAAAGAAAAAATAAAACAATTATTTTAAATGGAAAATTAGAAACAGCATTAAGTTTTTTTAATCCAGAATTATTAAAATTAAGTAAAGAAGAATATCAATCTTTATTTACGAAAAATCCTAAATTAAATGAATATAAAGCTGTTTTAGATGATATTTATCGTTTTAAAGATCATATTTTAAATGAAGAAGAAGATATTATTGTAACTAAATTAGTTAATGCTATGGATCATTTTGATGATATTTCATCAACTATGTTAAATAAAAATCATCATTATGGTTATGTTAAAATAGATAATGAAAAAGTTTTAATAACTTCAACTAATTTTCGTAAATTAATGCGTAATCCAAAAGAAGAAGTTAGAAAAAAAGCTTATATGAATTTTCATAAAGTAATTGACCAATATAGTGATGTAAATGCTAATTTATTAAATTCATATATAAGTATGGAAGAACAATTAGCAAGTATTTATAAATTTTCTAGTTCATGGGAACAAAAATTATTTTCTTTAGAATTAAGTGATAAAGTATTTAAAACACTATGTGAAACAACTGAAAAAAATTTAGATGTTTTACATAAATTTTATGCCTTAAAAAAAGAAGTTTTAAAATTAGAACCATTTAATTATTATGATATAGCTTTACCAATGAGTCATAATAAAAAAGAATATAGTATTAAAGAGGCTCAGAATATTATTAGAAATTCTTTAGAACCTTTAGGTAAAGAATATTTAAATAAGTTTGAAAAGATTATTACTAATCGTTATATAGATTATTGTGAATATCAAGGTAAATGTAGTGGTGGTTATTCTTTTGGAACTCTAAAACAAGATTCCAGAATATTATTAAGCTTTAATGGTAATTTAGATTCGGTATCCACAATTGCGCATGAAGCTGGACATAATGTTCATCATCAATTTATTAAAGAAAATAATCCATTACAATATTTAGAAAGTCCTAATATTGTTTGTGAAGTTGCCTCTTTAACTAATGAATTTTTACTATCTAATTATTTAGCTAAAAAAGGTAGTAGTAAAGAAGAAAAATTATCTGGTATTGAAAATATTTTAAATGTCATTGAAAATAATTTATTTGGTGCGGTAAGAGAAGGATTAATGGAAAAAGATATGTATCAAGTTATAGCAAATGATGGAAGCTTAACTAAAGAATACTTAGATAATTTATCCAAAAAAAGTCTTAAAAAGTATTTAGGATCTAGTGTTAAAGCTCATAAATATCTTAAAGATGGTTGGGTTACTAGAAGTCATTATTACATGAATTATTATTTATTTAGCTATGCCATTTGTGTTTGTGTAGCGGCTAATGTGGCTGATAAAATTATTAATGGCGATAAAGAAATGTTAGAAAATTATTTAAAATTTTTAAAGACTGGTTCTGATAAAAATCCAACCGAAATATATGCTATTTTAAAAATTGATTTAGAAAGTGCTGAAACATACAAAAGAGCAATTGAATATTTTGATTCTTTAATAGCTAAATTTAGAGAAGTATATGAAGGTGATGCGTAATGAATAAAAAAGATTATTATGAAGTATTAGGTGTCGATAAAAATGCTAGTGAAGATGAAATTAAAAGAGCATTTCGTAAACTTGCAAAACAATATCATCCTGATATAAATAAAGAACCTGGTGCTGAAGAAAAATTTAAAGAAATAGGCGAAGCTTATGCGGTTTTATCTGACCCTCAAAAAAGAAGTCAATATGACCAATTTGGTCATGCGGCTTTCGATGGAGCAGGAGCAGGTGGTTTTGGCGGCTTTGATGCTGGTGATATTGATTTAGGAGAAATCTTACGGGCTGCTTTTGGCGAATCATTTGGTGGTTTTGGCGGCTTTGGAGGATTCTCTGACTTCTTTGGTGGCAGTGGCAGTAGAACATCTTCTCGTAAAGGAAAAGATACCCTTTTAAGAGTTGATTTAACTTTCATGGAAGCTGCTTTTGGGGTTGATAAAGATTTTGATTTAATGTTAAATGAAACTTGTGATGAATGTCATGGAGCAGGTGGTTTTGATGAAGCTTCCTGTTCATATTGCCATGGTAGTGGAAGAGTAATGACTGAACAACGAAGCATCTTTGGAGTAATTCAAAGTCAAAGTGTTTGTCCAAAATGTGGAGGAAAAGGTAAAAGTTATAAAAAGTCTTGTTCAAAATGTTCTGGTACTGGTCATGTAAAACGTAAAAAAACAATATCTATTCATATTCCTGAAGGTGTTGATACAGGCTACCAACTAAGAATATCTGGAAAAGGTGAAGCAGGTATTAATGGTGGAGCGAACGGCGACATTTATATTGAATGTGTTGTTGAACAAAGTAAATTTTATGAACGTGATGGCGAAGATTTATATATTGAAGTACCAATTAATTTTGCTGAGGCTGCTTTAGGTTGTAAAAAAGAAATACCTACTATTTATGGAAATGTTGTTATGGATATTAAAGCTGGAGCAAATACGGGCGCTAAATATAAATTAAAAGGGAAAGGTCTTAAAGTACCAAATAGTATGCGTAAAGGCGATATGTATGTCATTATTAAAGTTATCACGCCATCTAAATTATCACGTGATCAAAAGAAGTTATTTGAACAACTACTTAAAACTGATTTAGATTCAGATAGTGAATTTAGGGAATTTAATCGTAATTTAAAATAAGAAGCAAAAGCTTCTTTTTTTAACTAGTTTTAATTAATTTAGCATGCAATACAACTTTAATATTATCATTATAACAAGTAGATAAAGTAAGAATAAAATCATTTTTATTAACAGTTGTTTTAAAATCATAAATACTTCTGTTAATTAATTTATTAATAAAATTACTAAATTCATCTTCATCATTAAACTTTGTTTCAATATAATCATTGGTATTAGGAACTTTATAAACCGAAAATACTTGCCATAAACTATTTTTATCTTTAGTAGATACTTCAATAACAAAATTATTTTGATTATTAAGCCAATTACTAGCTAAAACATTTTTTAAACTACCAAACATTGTTTCATTAGCTCGTCCATGAGCATAAATAATATTATTTTGATTATTTAATTCTTTATTATTTCGATAATCTAAAAATACCCAACCAGCATTATTATGTTGTTTATAAAAATCATGAGTTAAATAATATTTATTATCACTTGCTTGGACAAAAGGATAATTAATATTAGTTCCTAAAACTTTTAACCAGCCAACTGTATCATTATTAATAGAAATTAAATTAGTTAAATCAACATCCATTAAATTCATCTTAATAAAATCCCAATATGGATCATCTTCTTTTATTTCTTCATTTGAAATAACATTTTCACTTACTTCTTCAGTAACCGTAATTTGATCGGTTATATCATTCATAATTTTATTATTTTTATGATTATCACTAAACCAATTAATGATTTTAAAACTTGAATATATAAAAACTAATAAAGCAATTAAAATAATTAATAATGACCATCTAAATTTTCTTTTTTTCTTCATATCTCTCACAATATTACTCTAACACTTTTTAAGATTTTGAACAATAATAATAAATTATTTCTAGTAATATTATTTATTATTTGATAAAATTAAAAAGAAAGTTGGTGGAATTATGACTAGAAGTGAAGCAAGAGCTAAAGTAATGACCATTTTATATCAAATTAGTATTAATAATGATAATCATATACCGTATAAAGTAGATGATATTATTAATGAAAATATTAATAAAAAAGATCTATTTGTTGAAAGTTTAGTAAAAGGTGTTATAGAGAAAAATGAAGAATTAGAAGAACTTGCTAATAATTATTTAAAAGATTGGAAAATAAATCGTTTAGATAAATTAGGAGCAATTATCTTAAAAATGGCTTTTTATGAAATAAAATACTTGGATACTCCTGATGTTGTAGCTATTGATGAAGCAATTAATTTAACTAAAAAATATTGTGATGAAGAACTTGCTAAAATGATTAATGCTACTTTAGATAAATATTTAAAAAAAGAAGAGAAAAGAAGTTGATTAAATGGAACCAAAATATATAACAATTAGTCAAATAAATAATTATATTAAATTAATGTTTGATAAAAATATTTATTTAAAAAAAATATGGCTTAAAGGAGAAATTAGTAATTTAAAAATTCATTCAACAGGCCATATTTATTTGACTTTAAAAGACGATTATTCAAGATTAAGTGCGATTATGTTTAAAAGTAGTGCTGCAAATCTTTTATTTAAACCAGAAGATGGGATGAATGTTTTAGTAGAAGGAAGAATTAGTGTTTATCCAGTTGGTGGGTCTTATCAAATATATATTGATAAAATGGAACAAGATGGTTTAGGTAATTTATATTTAAAATATGAAGAATTAAAAAAGAAATTACAAAGTGAAGGATATTTTGATCAAGCTCATAAACGACCAATCCCTAAATATCCAGAAAAAATAGGGATTGTAACAGCACCTACTGGAGCCGCAATTAAAGATATTTTAAGTACGATTAAAAGAAGATATCCGATATGTGAAACAATTTTATTTCCAGCTTTAGTCCAAGGTGCTAGTGCTGCCCCAAGTATTGTTAAACAAATAGAAATAGCAAATAATTATGATATTGATGTATTAATTATTGGAAGAGGTGGAGGATCAATTGAAGACTTATGGGCCTTTAATGAAGAGATTGTCGCAAAAGCTATATATAACTCTAAAGTACCAATTATAAGTGCGGTAGGTCATGAAGTAGATTTTACCATTTCTGATTATGTAGCAGACCTAAGAGCTCCAACACCTACAGGAGCAGCAGAAATGGCTGTGCCAACAATATTAGAAGTTAAAAATATTTTAAAGACTTATGAAATTAAAACCAGTAATGCCATGATTAATAAATTAGATAATTTAAAACATCGTTTAAAAATTAATAAAGATAATTATATCTTAAAAAATCCAACAGTTCTATACGATATAAAATTACAAAAACTAGATGGTATTATTGAAAACTTACATAATAGTTATCAAAAATTAATCGAAAAAAAAGAATTTTTATTAAAAAAATATCAAGAACATTACATAATTTTAAATCCGAATATTATTATTGATAATAAACAAAATAGTTTAAAATATATTATTCAAACTTTAAAATTATTAAATCCCTTAAATATTTTAGATAATGGCTATTCATTAGTTAAAAAAGATGGTAAGATAATTAAAGATGCTAGTGATGTTAAAGTAAAAGATGAACTAGAAATACTTTTAAGTAAAGGAAGTTTAAATGTTATTGTAAAGGAGAGTAAAAATGAAAGATAAAAATAAAACATTTGAAAGTGCTTTAAGTGAATTAGAACAAATTGTTAAAGATTTAGAAAGCGGTAATATTTCTTTGGATGACGCGATGAGTAAATATACTACAGCAATGAATTTAGTTAAATTTTGTCAAGAAAAATTAGATAATGCTACTAAACAAGTTAATAAAATTTTAAATGAAAATAATGAATTAGTTGATTTTAAAGTGGATGAAGGTGAAGAAGATGAAACTAACTAAAATTACACCTAGAGATGAAGATTTTGCTAAATGGTATACTGATGTTTGTATGGCTGCCAATTTAGTTAGTTATTCTAATATTAAAGGTAGTATGATTATTTGTCCTAATGGTTATGCAATTTGGGAAGAAATCCAAAAAATAATGGATGCTGAATTCAAAAAATTAGGTCATCAAAATGTTCAAATGCCTTTATTTATTCCAGAATCACTATTAAATGTTGAAAAAGACCATGTAAAAGGCTTTGCACCTGAAGTTGCTTGGGTAACGCATGGTGGAGAAGAAGAACTAGAAGAAAAAATGTGTGTTAGACCAACCAGTGAAGTTTTATTTTGTGATTATTATAAAAATGTTATTAAATCATATCGTGATTTACCAAAATTATATAATCAATGGTGTACAATTGTTAGATGGGAAAAAACAACTAGACCTTTTTTAAGAAGTAGAGAAATATTATGGCAAGAAGGTCATACTATGCATGAAACAGAAGAAGAAGCTTTAAATGAAACTTTACAAATGCTTCATGTTTATGAAGACTTTCAAAGAAATGTTTTAGCTTTACCAGTTATTGTTGGTTTAAAAACTGAAAAAGAAAAATTTGCAGGAGCTGTTAAAACTTATACAATTGAAGCAATGATGTATGATGGAGTAGCACTTCAAAATGGAACAAGTCATTATTTTGGTCAAGATTTTGCTAAAGCCTTTAATATTACTTTTTTAGATAGAAATAATAATTTACAAACACCATATCAAACTAGTTGGGGAACAACAACTAGAATGATTGGAGCTATTATTATGACTCATGGTGATGATCATGGCCTAGTCCTACCACCTAAAATTGCTCCAACGAAAGTTATTATTATTCCAATTGGTGATGATGAAAAAGTAACTAAAACAATAAATGAAATTACTAAAGATTTAGATGTTACTTATGAAATAGATGATAGTAATAAATCACCAGGATTTAAATTTGCTGAAGCTGAAGTAAAAGGTATTCCGATTAGAATTGAAGTTGGTTTAAGAGACTTAGAAAATGATGAAGTAACTTTAGTAAGAAGAGATACTCTAGAAAAGATAAAAGTTAAAACAAGTGAAGTTAAAAATAAAATCACAGAATTATTAGATACTATTCAAAAAGATATGTATAACCGGGCTTTAAATAGAAGAAATAGTATGTTATATGAAGCTCATGATTATGAAGAATTTAAAACAATTGCTAAAGAAAAACCAGGATTTATTAAAATAAATTGGTGTGGTAGTGAAGAGTGTGAAAATAAAATTAAAGATGATACTGGTCTAAAAAGCAGATGCATCTTAGAAGAAGAAACTCCTGATGGTAACTGCGTAGTTTGTAATAAAAAAGCCGCCCATAAAATATACTTTGGTAAACAATATTAAAAAGAGGTTTTTAAAATGCAAAGATATGATACAGCTAGAAAGGTAAGTATTTTAGGAATATTTGGTAATTTATTTTTACTAATAATTAAATTTCTAGTTGCTTTTGTAAGTCACAGTCAAGCAATGATTGCTGACGCTTTTAATAGTGCAGGAGATATTTTTTCATCTATTTTAACCTTTATAGGTAATAAAATTGCTTCAAGACCACGTGATTTAAAACATAATTTAGGTTATGGTAAAGCAGAATATATTTATTCCATCTTTATTGCTATTTCCATGATTTATATTAGTTTAAATTTATTTTATGTTTCTTTTAAATCCTTTTTTGTACCAAGTAATTACCATTTTTCAATTTATTTAATTATTGTTTGTATTATTACGATAATTACAAAATTAGCTTTATATATTTATACTAAAA
>CANRMU010000016.1 GCA_947631895.1 uncultured Bacilli bacterium
ATTTGTTGATGAAGTGCCGAATAAATTTATTCCAATACAAAATGTTGGAATTGGAATAGTAGCTGGTATAATTTGTTATTTTACTAAAGTTGAACCTGATTTAATGAAATCAGTTTTTTTGTGCTTAATAGCAACAATGGGTGCTGGTGGAATAGCAGATTTAACTAAAATTTTTAAGAAAGAAGGTAATTAATAGTGGAAGAAATTAAAAATATAGAAACAGAAAAAATTGAACTTACAGAAGAACAAGAAAAAGAATTTTCAAATGGTAAAGGTGATGAAACAGAAGTTTTGGAGGTGGAATCTAATGAGTAATTCAAGTTTAGCAACAGTAAAAGTTCCAGCAAGCACTTCTAATTATACAAAAGGAAGAAGCGGAAGAAAGATAGAAATGATTGCTATTCATCATATGGCAGGAGTTTTAACAGCAGAGCAATGCGGTAATATTTTTACACAAGTTAATAGAGGAGCTTCTACACATTATGGAGTTGGAAAAAATGGTGAAATAGGTCAATACGTAGATGAAAGTGATACCGCATGGGCAAATTCAAATTGGGATAGTAATTGTAAGTCAGTAACAATTGAAACATCAAATTCACAAACAGGTGGTAATTGGCCTGTATCAGATGTAACATTAAAATCATTAATTAAATTAGTGGCTGATATTGCTAAAAGAAATAATATTACTTTGGTTAAAGGAAAAACTTTAGTATGGCATAGAATGTATGCAGCTACTACTTGTCCTGGGGATTATTTGCTATCAAAATTAGATTATATTATTTCCGAAGCAAATAAAATTAATAATGGTGGTAGTGTTCCACAACCTACACCCGCACCAACCCCACAGCCAAGTAGTCAAACTGTAAATGTTACTTATAGAGTAAAAACTAAAAAGCATGGTTGGTTGCCAGAAGTTAAAAACTTAACAGATTATGCTGGATATGAAAATAGTCCAATAACTGATGCGGCTATTAAAGTAGATAAAGGTTCTATTAAATATCGTGTACATGTTAGGGGTGGTTCTTGGCTTCCTTGGGTAACAGGATATAACATAAATGATATTCAAAACGGTTATGCTGGTAATGGTCGTGAAATTGATGCAGTTCAAGTTTACTATTACACACCAAGTGATATAAGACCATATAAAAAGGCAAAATACAAAGTAAATAACTATTCATTCCAAAATGATACAGAAACAACAAATGGACAAGATGGATATGCTGGTGTGTTTGGACAAAATGTTACAAAATTTCAAATTGTAATTGAATAAAATAAAGGATAACTTCAAATATAAGAGGTTATCCTTATTTTTTATGGAATATTTTTATAATTCGACAATATTTTTAACTAACATATAGTATATTAGTAAAATGAGGTGATATTAATTGACAACTGTAAAAAAAATGTTACAATATCTTTTCAATAAATCCAAAAAATGTTATGATTTATATAGAATAGAGGAAAGAGGAGTAGAGATGAAAAAGGAGTTAAGTGTTTTTGATGTTGCTGATTTTTTTAGAAGTAAACAACAAATGACGCACAAAAAGTTGCAAAAATTAGTATATTATGCGTATGCATGGTATATTGCTCTATATAACGAAGATAAGGAAGATATACAAAACAGATTATGTAAGGACACTGTATTTGAAGCTTGGGTTCATGGACCAGTATGTCGTAAATTATATGAGTCATTTTCTAATAATTATGGAATGGTAGATAAATATAAAGGAGAAATAAATCCATTAATTGAAGGTGAATTAAAGAAATTTTTAGAAAAAATTTATAAAGTATTTGGTAAATATACTGGTGATGAATTAGAATCTATGACGCATCAAGAATTACCATGGAAAAATGCTAGAAATAATTTATCTCCATCAGAACCATCAAATGAACTAATTTTAGAATCTGACATGTTTGTATTTTATAATGGTTTATAATGAGTAAAAAAAGTAGAAAAAATATAAAAGTATTAACTCCACCTTCCAATGAAATTTCTACAACATCACCAAATGAAAATAAAAAGATAATATTTTCATTTGAATATTTAGATACTAAAAATTCAAAGTATTCAATGAGTCAGATAAGTGGTAACAGAATATCCTTACAGTTTCATAATGAATTTTTTAAAGTTTTAAAAGATTATAGTCAAGAAGAAAACTTTAGAAAAAAAATTAAGGAAGATGGAAGATATAGAGATAGACATCATATACATGAGATAAAATGGAATGACAAGCAAATTAAAGAACCTAATTTTACCTGTTTAAATTCAAAATTAATGGAACAAGTAAAAGAAGATTGTTGGCAATTAGGGATAAATGCAACAACTTTTAGAATACATGGTTTTTTTATCGAGAATATTTTTTATATAGTATGGTTAGACCCTCTCCATCAATTGTATCATATGAAAAGATATAACTAATTAGTTAAAATCAATTTGTTAATATGTAATTTTCTCTAAATACCTTAATAAATTCGAATCTAGAACCAATAAATCTTTCCCAGTATAATTGCCCTTTAATATGCCAAAACTCTTGCCATTCTTTATTTATGTGCATTTCTTGATGACAGTTAAAACATAATGGAATTACTAAATTATATTTTATAGAGTTTAATCTATTTTTTCCAAAGAATATTTCATGTAAATTATCTTTCTTTGAACCACACAAAATACAATGCTCTAAATCATCAGTGAATACTGATTTTCTTTTTCGTTCTAAATTCGCAACATTAGAAGATTTTTTTATTTTTTTCCGGTATTGATTTAATACAGTAATTTGCTTCTTGTATTCTTTAAATTTGCAACTGTTACAGTCTTTTATATTTATAATTTTATTTTGTTTTTTACACTCTAAATTATGGTTAATTTTTTGCTTTAAATAGATACAATTCATATCAATTTTTCATTGTATTTATTTGTTAGTTGTAGCTTTAATTTTTTACAATTAACTAAAAATTAAAACAAACCCTTATAAATAAAGGGCTTGTTAATATTCTTCATGGCGCTTGATGTAGGACTCGAACCTACGACCCAACGGTTAACAGCCGTTTGCTCTACCGACTGAGCTAATCAAGCAGTACATTTAGATTATATATATATTTTTATGCTTTGTCAATAAAAATATACTATTTTTTTGTAAAATTTTTTCGAAGCGTTTGACTAGATAACAAGTGATTATTATAATATAAATCTGTGGTGAGAAGTTTTACTTATTTAAAAATATATACTTTTTTAAGAAAGGAAAATTTATGCTAGAATTAAAAAACATCAAAAAAAGTTATAAAACTGGCGATTTTATTCAGCATGCTTTAAAAGGAGTAAGTCTTAAGTTTCGAAAAAAAGAATTTGTAGCTCTTTTAGGGCCAAGTGGTTCAGGTAAAACGACTCTTTTAAATATTATTGGCGGATTAGAACATTATGATGAAGGAAATTTAATTATTAATCAAAAAAGTACTAAAAAATTTAAAAATCGTGATTGGGATTCATATCGAAATAATTGTATTGGTTTTATCTTTCAAAACTATAACTTGATTAGTCATATGGATATATTATCTAATGTGGAAATGGGCATGACTTTATCAGGTATTAAAGCAAAGAATAGAAAGCGAAAAGCAATAGAAGTTTTAAAAAAAGTTGGTTTAAAAGATCATATACATAAAAAACCAAATCAATTATCTGGCGGACAAATGCAAAGGGTTGCCATAGCAAGAGCCCTAGCAAATAATCCAGATATTATTTTGGCAGATGAACCAACTGGAGCCCTAGATTCTAAAACTAGTATGCAAATTATGAATTTAATTAAAGAAATTGCTAAAGATAAATTAGTCATTATGGTAACTCATAATTCTGATTTAGCTAACACTTATGCTAACCGGATAATTAAAATGCAAGATGGCGAGATTATAAGTGATTCAAATCCTTTTAAAGAAAAAGAAGAAGACGAGTCTTATCAAATTAGAAAAACTAAAATGAACTTTTTTATAGCCCTTCATTTATCACTTAATAATATAAGAACTAAAAAAGGAAGAACCTTACTTACAGCTTTTGCCTCATCAATTGGGATAATTGGAATATCTTTAATTCTTAGTTTATCAAATGGTTTTAATGAACAAATAGACTTTTTCGAAAAAAATATTTTAAGTGCTTTACCAATCTTGATAAGCAAACAAAGTAATTTAGATGAAGATTTTATGACAATGCAAGAGGATATGACAAACATTGAAGATTATCCTGATGTTGATTATGTTATTCCTAGTGATAATACGGAAGAAAAATATATTCATAGTAATGTTTTAACAAATGACTATGTAAATTATATTGATAATATAAATAAAGATGATGTTATAGGAATTAATTATATCTATCCAATGAGTTTAAATATCTTACAAAAAGTAAATGGAAGCGTTAAACAAATTCCAACAGCAAATTTAAACATAACAACTTATCCCCATTCATTAAATAGTAATAAAAAAATGGTTATTGAAGAACGTTTTGATCTCCTTGCTGGGCGAATGCCTACTAGTAAAGAAGAAGTAATTTTAGAAGTTGATAGTAAAAATCAAATATCAAAAGATTTATTAGAAGTACTAGGTTTTACAACTAATAACAACATTAATTTTAATGATATTTTAAATAGTCAAATTATTTTAGTATTAAATAAAGATTATTATGAAAATCTTGGCAATTATTATATTCCTAGACAAGATTTAAATAGTTTATATGAAAATAATGATAATCTTATTTTAAAAGTAGTGGGGATTGTAAGATTAAAAGACGATTATCCAAGTATAGTTTCAACTCCCGGGATATATTATAGTAATGATTTGCAAAATTATTTAATTAGTATAAATAAAGAATCTGATATTGTAAAAGCCCAAAAAGATGCTGATTATAATGTTATGACTGGTGAGAAATTTGATTTAACAACTAAAGAAGGTAAAGACGCTAAAGAAAATGTGTTAGGATATTTAGGTGATGATGTAGAACCTTCAATGATAGAAATTCATCCTAAAGATTTTACTAGTAAAGAAAATATTGTTAAATATTTGGATGAATATAATGAAAATAAAAATGAAGAAGATAAAATTTTTTATGTTGATCAAGCTAATTTAATGAGTTCGCTATCAAGTAATATTATGGATGCCATTACGATTGTTTTAGTTACTTTTAGTTCAATATCATTAATTGTATCTTGTATTATGATTGGGATTATTATGTATATTTCCGTATTAGAAAGAACAAAAGAGATTGGCATTTTAAGAAGTCTTGGAGCTCGTAAAAAAGATATTATGAGAGTCTTTAATGCACAAACCTTTATTATTGGTTTAACATCAGGATTAATTGGTATCTTTACAGCTTGGTTACTTCTTTTTCCAACTAATTCAATTTTAAAAGAACTAACTGAATTAGAAAATGTGGCCATCATGAATCCTCTTCATGCTATAATTCTTATCACTATAAGTGTAATCTTAACTTTAATAGGAGGTTTGATTCCTGCTAAAATTGCCAGTAAAAAAGATCCAGTAATTGCTTTACGGACAGAATAAGACAAAATATGACAAAACTTGTCAAAATGTTTTCTTGAATTTTAATATTAACAAATGTATAGTAAAGCACATCAGAAAGGAAAAACCTTTTTGAGTAAGCAAGTTTCTTATAAAATTTTATTCTTAAATCATACATAAAAACTACCCTATTAACAACACACACTTCTATCAATTTAAGAAACTTGCAAGGCAGCCAATTTTGGTTGCTTTTTTAATTAAAATAATATATATTTTTATTAAAGAAGGGTTGTTATGACAAAGAAACAATTTTTAAAAAAATTAAAAGAAAATTTAGCAAGTTTAAATCTTGAAGAACAACAAAGAATTTTAAAAGAATATGAAGAATTAATCGATGAAAAAATTAAATCAGGTAAAAGTGAAAAAGAAGCTGTTAAAGATTTTGGGGATGTAGAAGAATTAGCTAATAGTTTAATTAAAGATTATGAAAAGAATAATCATAAAGAAAATGATATAATTGGTAATTTTAGTAAAAAAATATTAGATTATGGGGAAAGATTTTTAGAATTTTTAAGTCAAAAAGATACTAAAGAATTAATTAGAATTTTAATTGAAGTATTAATTGTAATCTTTTTAATTAGTTTGTGTCATATACCTGTAACAATTTTAGAAGAATTAGGTAAATCAGTTTTTTATATTTTATCAAGCCCTATAAATCATATTTTTTATGTAATATGGAAAGTTGTTTTAGAACTTGCTTATCTTGCTTTATCAGTTCTTGCTTTTGGTAAATTTATTGGTAGACGATATTTTAATGAAGAAATTCCTAAAAAGGAAAACAAAGAAAAGAAACCAAAAGAAGAAAAAGAATATGAAAATAATCTTGGTTTATCATTAATTAAATTAGGAGTAGTATTTTTTAAATTCTTAGCTATTATTGTTTTATTTGGAATTAGTATGTATTTAATGGGAATGGGATTAATTTTAGGAATATGTCTTTATTTAATTATTCATGGTGTAACTTATTTTGGCCTTTATTTAGTTATGGTATCGTTATTTATTTTAGGAATAATTTTCTTTAAATTATTATTTGATTTTGTTTTAGATCGTAAATTTAAGGGAAGTAAAATATTAGTTTCTTTAGTAAGTTGTTTTGCCTTTTTAGGATTTGGATGTGCTCTTGCCACAAGTGAAGTAGCAAGTACGTCTTTCATAAATCAAAATCCTCCTTATTTAGAAATGGAAACTTTAAATGAAGAAATACCATTTACAAATAATATTATTTTAGTGGGTAATATTAGTGATTATGTTATTGATAATGATTTAAATAATATAGTTATTATGTATAATTATTATCCAATTGGGACAAAAATGAGTACCAAAATTACTAAAGAAGAAAATGAAGTATATTTAAATTATAAATATGATGAATTTAAAATAACTAAAGAATTAATAAATCAAATGTTATTAGGTTTAAAAGAAAAGAAAATATATAACTATTATTTAGAACCACAAATAATAGTTAAAAGTAATGAAGAAAATATTAATATTATTAAAAAGAATAGACAAAAATATTATCATAATAATAAAGAATATTTAACTTGTGAATTTGTAAGAACTTATAAAGTATTAGATATTATAAAGGGAAGCAAAGAAGATTATTCTTACATAACTTTAAGTAGTTTTCTTGATGATGATATTTATACAGCTAAGATAAAAAATAATTTAATAAATAATTTATTAGTAGATAATTATTATGAATTTACTTTTCAAACCTATCAATCTTATATTGATACTGATATAGATGATGTTTTTAAAGATTCAAATGTTATTAAAGTAACTAAAACTGATAAATTACCAAGTGAACAAATAAATGATAATAGTTGTCGGGTATTTTATTAAAAATAAAAAATACCAAAATAGGTATTTTAACGATTATAATGTTTTTATGTTTTGTCTGTAGAGTTTATCAATACATGTACCATCTACATTATATAAAGCAACGCCTTCAATGTCTTTTATAGATTCTAAATATCTATTTAATAAATCTTTAGTAGAAACAAATTTAGGAATATCATCTTCATCAATAATTGGTCACATGTGGCAAAACCAATCATAAATCCTCCAATTGTTTTACAATATGCTCCAATACTATATCTATCTTTATAAAGATAAACAATTCTATAGCCAGTTTCATAATCATTACCAGTTTTGTTATATTTCAAATTATTTATAAACATACAAATCAACTCCTATAAGCAATTATATCATATTATTTGTAATTGCTATGGATATTGATAGTTATAAAAATATTGTAATTTTTCTTTTTTTTATGGTAAACTACTAATAGAGATGATGATATGAATTATGAAAGTGTTAGCATGTTAGAACGCTACGGAGAAAACTTAACTAAAAATGAATATATTACTGACCCTGCTATTGCGAGAGAAGATGAAATAAAGCAATGTATTTTAACTTTATTAACACCAGAGAAAAGCGCTTTATTAGTTGGTAAACCTGGTATTGGTAAAACAGCTATTGTGGAAGGTCTTGCTTATCGTATACAAAAAAATTTAGTACCTGATGCCTTAAAAGGTTGGGAAATTATTAAAATCCATATTACTTCATTACTTGGGTATGTTAATACGGAAGGTCAAAGTGAAAGCAGGATTGCCATGCTTGTTAAAGAATTAGATGAAAAGCAAAAGACAATTTTATTTATTGATGAAACTCATGTTTTAGTCAATAAAAATACTAATGAAAATTCAGGTATTGATTTTGCTAATATGTTAAAGGCTGGGTTAGATCGTGGTAGTATTAAAATGATTGGTGCCACGACAACTGAAGAATATGAAGCTTATATTTTAAGAGATCGAGCATTTTTAAGACGTTTTCAAAAAGTTGATGTTATGGAAACTGATAAGCCGGCAACTGTTAGAATATTAATGGGTACTATTCCTAAATTAGAAAAACAAATTGGCGTTAAGTTAGAATATACTGATTTTGTTAAAGAAAAGATTATGAGTTTTATTGTGGAAATGACTGATGAATATAAAAGAGTATATGAAGTTGCTAGTCGTTATCCTGATATTTGTCTTGCAATTGTATCTAATGCTTTTAGTTATGCACTTTATGATAATGAATCTACTGTGAAAATAAAACATTTTTATCAAGCTATATGTAATGCTAAAAATATTTATGAAGATGTCAAGAAAAAAGAAATTGAAAGATTTAAAATTGAATTTAGTGATATAATAAAAGAAGAGAATGTTAATTTAGAAGAAAGAGGGTAAAATAAATGAATGAAAAGGTAAAAGTTTTACAAGTTGGCTGTGGAAAGATGAGTAAATACATCATGCGCTTTGTCTATGATAAAGGTGGTATTGTTGTTGGAGCAGTCGATATTAATCCTGATTTAATAGGAAAAGATATTAGTGAAGTAATGGAAAGTGATGTTAAAGATGTTAATATTAGTGATGTAGCTAATTTAAGTGATTTAATTAACGATGTTAATCCTAATATTGCTATTGTGACAACTATGAGCACTTTAAATGATATTGAAGAAGTATGTCGTATTTGTTTAAAACACGGGGTAAATGTTATAACGACTTGTGAAGAAGCTTTTTATGGTTCTAATTCTAATCCTAATGTTTTTAAAGAATTAGATACTCTAGCAAAAGCTAACAACTGTACAATTACTGGCTGTGGTTATCAAGATGTTTTTTGGGGAAGTTTAGTTACTAACCTTTGTGCATCAACTAATAAAATTACTAAAATTAAAGGTTTATCTTCTTATAATGTTGAAGATTATGGAATAGCATTAGCTAAAGCACATGGAGCTGGTTTAAGCGAAGAAGAATTTGCTAAAACAATTGGTAAAGATAACAATATGAGTGATGAAGAAAGAGAAAGAAGAATGGCTAACAATGAATTTTTTCCAAGTTATATGTGGAATGTTGTTGGTTGGTTAAATGATAAATTAGGTTTACATATCACTAATATCAAACAAGAATGTTTACCAATTATCACAACAGAAGAACTTCATTCAACAACCTTAAATCTTACTTTAGAAAAAGGTATGGTAAGAGGAATGAATGCTGTAGTAACAGCCCTTTGTGAAGAAGGTATAATTTTTGAAGTAGAATGTATAGGCAAAGTTTATACTAAAGATGAATATGATATAAATGAATGGACAATTTTTGGGGAACCTACTACTAAAATGGTTAATGATAAACCTGATACTGTTTTACTTACTTGTGCTGATATTGTTAATCGAATCCCTGATGTTATTAAATCTAGAGCTGGTTTTGTTTCTACTAGCCAAATGAATGAACCACATTATATTGTAAAAAATTTTTAAAATAAAAAGTGTGAGGTAAAATGAGAAATATAGTTGTAAAATGGAAAATTGCGATTATTTTAATTGGTGTAGTCATACTAAGTGGTATAACTATTTTTCTTATGTATCCAAGATTTATGGAAAAAGATTTTCAAAGTGAAATTGAAATTCCTTTAAATGAAACTTTTAATAAATATGATGGAGTATGTTACGGTAATTTTTTTTCTTGTGAGAAAGTAGAGGTTAGTGAAGAAGGAAATGTTGATACTTCTAAAATTGGAGAATATAATATCAAATATGTTTTTAATTATAATGGAAATATTGAAGAAAAAAATCAAGTAGTTAAAGTAGTTGATAATAAAGCTCCTACTTTAGATGTTAAGGGTGATAATTTTAAATATTGTCCTAATGGTAAAATTCCTAGTTATGAAGTAAGTGCAATAGATGATTATGATGGTGATATATCAGGAAATGTTAAAGTAGAAGCTGAAGGCGAAAAATTAATATTTTCCGTAAGTGATTCTTCTGGTAATGAAGCCAAAATATTTAAAGATGCTAAAAAAATTGATGATGAATCACCTACAATTACTTTAAATGGTGATGATAAAGTATATTTACCAGTTGATTCGGAATACACTGAGCAAGGGGCTAGTGCTTCTGATAATTGTGATGGAGATATAACTGATAAAATTGAAATAGAAAGTTCATTAAATAACAAAGAACCAGGTGAATACGAAATAAATTATAAAATTAAAGATTCTTCTGGTTTAGAAAATAATGTTAAAAGAACGGTTTATGTCTATAAAAAGGCTGTAGTAAATGAAAATGGTTCTAAAAATGTTTATTTAACTTTTGATGATGGACCAAGTGCTTATACTTCTAAATTGTTAGATGTTTTAAAAAAGTATAATGTTAAGGCAACATTTTTTGTAACAAGTCAAAATACTACTAAAGGATATGATGACATGATTAAAAGAGCCTATGATGAAGGACATACGATAGGCATTCATAGTTATACTCATTCTTATAGTTATATTTATACAAATGTTGATAATTATTTTGAAGATTTAACTAATATGCAAAATAAAATATATAATTTAACTGGTTATAAATCAATGATTGTAAGATTTCCAGGAGGTAGTTCTAATACCATCAGCAAAAATTATGATGGGGGTTCTCATATCATGAGTACTTTAGCTAAAATGTTAACTGCTAAAGGTTACCGTTATTTTGATTGGAATGTTTTAAGTGGTGATGCTGGCGAAACAACTGATACCAAACAAATAATTAAAAATGTAACAAGTAGTTTAAAAAGTACTTCATCAGTAGTATTACAACATGATACTAAAGATTTTAGTATCAATGCTGTTGAAGACATTATAAAATATGGCCTAGAAAATGGTTATAATTTCTTACCACTTACAATGGATAGTCCAAGTGTTGAACATAGCATAAATAATTAGTTATTTATTAGTATATTGATAATAATTTAATTCACTTATATCCATAGCTATTTCATCAATTTCTTCATCATCAATATCATCCATTAAAAACAATAATTCTTTTAAGTCATGACAATTTTGATAATTTACTTGATGATTATTTAAAACTTCAATTTGTTTATTAGTAAGATAAATATGATCATTTATCTTATTTATTTTGTTATCATTTATAATATTATTAAATTCTTGTTCCATAATTAATTCCTATTCATTATAGCTAATAATACACACATTACAATAATAACTATTACGGCCAATAAAATAATATTAAAAGTTTCTTCCGAAACATATCTTAAAAAAAATCCTTGAAAACTTCTCCAAATATCAATAAAAAAATTTTTAATAGGATTAAAAATAGATAAAATATCATTAGTTACAGATAAAATCATTTTCTATCACTTCCTAAAATATTATACAATATACTTGAAATTCATTCAATCATTTGTTACAATATATTTGCTTTATGGCGGAATTGGTGAAGGGGTTAACACACCAGATTGTGGCTCTGGCATGCGTGGGTTCGAATCCCACATTTCGCCCCATATTGGATTTTACGCACACCTTTGTGCGAAATATAAAAGTTCGTAATAATTATATTATGAATTTTTTAGTTTAATCAATATAATTATTATTAAAATTAGTTGCATATTGTGATATAATATTAATAGAAAATTATGTATTATTGAAAAGTTTTTGCTTTGAAGTATAATAATATTTAATTTATAATGTAAAATAAATTATTTTTAGTGTTTAAATGTTCTAAAACATATTATTGTATGGTAAAATTAAAGTACAATAGAAACACTTAACAGAGGTGATGCTATTGGTTAATATTGTTGAAATTAAAAATAAATTGGGTAACGGCTGTACAATACCATTTGTTGTTTGGTGTGATGATGGTAAAACATACATAGTAAAATTTCCTGGAAATGAACAGGGAGTAAAAGCATTAGTTAATGAGTTTATCGCGTCAAATTTATGTGAGTATCTTGAATTACCAATATTTAATTATAATTTAATTCATGTAAAAATAAGCGATTATAATGATAAAACTAAAAATGACATAGTTCCATTAGAAGGAACAGCATTTGGGACCATTTATAATGATAATGCTTTAACAGTATTAAATTCACGTATGATATCTAAAGCTAAAAACAAAAATGATGCTATAAAGATTTTAATATTTGATATATTAATTGGAAATTTTGATAGAAATAGAGGTAATTTAATGATAGACTCAATTTCAAATAAAATTTTTATGATTGATCATACTCATATTTTTGATTTAGGCACAATTTGGGATGAATTTCAATTGCCAAGATTAATTGATGAAAAATTTAATATTAACAATCTCAATCAATTTAATCTCTAAGGGTTTAATTCCCCGAGGCTCTGCCTCGAAATAAATCGTGATATAATAAGATGAGAGAGATAAA
>CANRMU010000017.1 GCA_947631895.1 uncultured Bacilli bacterium
AATAACATGATAATTATTTTCTTTGAAAAATCTTTCTGGTGCTTTGTGATAGATACCAGTTGCTTCCATAACAACAGTTAAGTTATCTTTTATGTTTAAATCAGAAATATAAGAATCTATTTTTTTGAAATTAGATAAGTTATGTAAATATTCAATAGGTTCTAATAAAACATCACCAACATTACTAGATAACATAAACATGCTTTTACCTTTAGCAACATCTAGTACTAATACATACTTCATATAATACTTCCTTTCCTAGTTTGACTCTTAGTGCTTACCATTATCTTATCATGCGGTTTATATGGATTCATTAGACCCCACTTTCTAAGACTAAATTAATAATAAGATAAAAGACGGGCAGTCAAATTATGGATTCACAGACCCTTGGTACAATCTGCCCAAACTCAAACCGAATTTTTTGTTCTTTTCTTATAAGAAAAGAACAAAAAATATTCTATCATAAACCAATGAATATTTCTTCATCAATTTACATTTTAAAGTATACATGGTACAATTTTGTTGGGTGATAAATTTATGAAAATAAAAGTTAGTATTAGTAATCGTCATGTTCATTTAACTAAGGAAGTTTATGATAAATTATTTAATAAAGAAATGGTTAAAGATTTTGATATAAGTCAAAATAATGAATATGCTTCAACTGATTATGTAACTTTAAAAACTAGTTCTGGAGAAATTCCTCATGTGAGAGTTATGGGACCATGTCGTTTATATAATCAAGTTGAAATATCAGCAAGCGATGCTTATGTTTTAGGAATAAATCCTCCAGTTAGAAAAAGTGGTGATTTAACTAATTCAGAAAGTGTTTATGTTTTAGCAAATGGAAAAGAAGAATTGCTTCTTAATTGTTGTATACTTGCTCAGGCTCATTTACATTTAAATCCTATTGAAGCTAAAAGTTTAAATTTAGTTGATAATCAAATGATTGACGTTGTAATAGATAAAGAACGAAAAGGCATTATTAAGGCTTTTGTTAAAGTTAAAGATAATGGGGTAAGAGATTTACATATTGACCGTGATGAAGCTAATGCTTTTTTACTTAAAAATGGGGATGAAGTAGAGATTAGGTTTTAGCTTATGGAATGGAATATTGGTAAAGTAAAAATTAAAAATCAAGTAGTTTTAGCTCCTATGGCAGGATATTCAAATACTAGCTTTAGAAAAATAATAAAAGAAATGGGAGCAGGACTTATTTATGCTGAAATGGTAAGTGATAAAGCTTTAGTTTATCAAAATGAAAAAACTTTTAGACTTTTAAAAATGAGTGAAGAAGAAAGACCAATTGCCCAACAAATATTTGGAAGTGATGTAACTTCTTTTGTTGAAGCTGCTAAAATAGTAGAAGAAAAAATGCATCCTGATATCATTGATATTAATATGGGTTGTCCTGTTCCAAAAGTTGCTATAGCATCGCAAGCAGGAAGTGCTCTTCTTAAAAATCCCAATAAAATATATGAGATTGTTAAAAGTGTTGTGGCTGCCGTTAGTGTTCCGGTTACTGTTAAAATTAGAAGTGGATGGGATGATTCTTCCATTAATGCCGTTTTAGTGGCTCGAAAATGTGAAGAAGCTGGGGCAAGTGCAATATGTGTTCATGCAAGAACTAGAGCTCAAGGTTATAGTGGCAAGGCTAATTGGCAAATAATTAAAGAAGTAAAAGAAAGTGTTAAAATTCCCGTTATTGGGAATGGTGATGTAACAAGTCCCATTTTGGCTCGAAAAATGCTCGATGAAACTGGTTGTGATGCTGTGATGATAGGAAGAGGAGTTCTAGGTAATCCTTGGTTAATTAAAGAATGTGTAGAATATTTAGATAAAGGATGTTTAATTGAACCACCAACTTATCAAGAAAAAATTAAGATGATGAAAAAACATTTTAATTTATTAAAAGAAGATAAATCTTTAAAAACTGCTTTATTAGAAATTAGATCTAATATTTTGTTTTATTTAAAAGGGATGCCAAATAGTAAAGAAATGAAACAAAAAATATGTTCTTGTCAAAGTGAAGAAGAGATTATGAAATGTCTTGATGATTATTTAATATGGTTAAATAATTTATAAAAAATGATACTGTTCGATAATTTGGGAATTAGTTAATTAAAAAAATACCAAAATTGAAATTTGGTATTTTACTATTTTTTCTTGTTTTTTATGAGTTTTGGAAAGCAGGAATACTCAAAAAATTTCACCCATTATTTGATGACAGCTGTTTTAATCATGTCTTTAGTAAAGAAGAATTCATTATTGACTTTATTAATGCTTTTTTTAATACTAAATATAGACATGAAGATGTACTACTTAAAAGTGAAGATGTGCTGCCTGAAACTGAATATAATGAATGGCAAACAAGAAAAAATCAAAAAATTAGTTATGCTAATGAACTAATAGATTTATAGTTCATTAGCTTATTCTTCTTTTTAAAGAAGAATGTCTCTAGTATAATTAATAAAAAAAGAAAATTAAAGTTATTCGACAAAATCTGTCAAAATTTATGATTTGACTATTACTTAAAAGACTTATATAATCATTTTTTGAAAAGAGGTATTAGCATGTATATTAAATCAATTTTAAATAAATATCATTTATTAGAAGATACTTTTGTGGTTTTTGATGTTGAAACAACTGGTTTAAGTCCAAGTAGGGATAAATTAATTGAAATAGGTGCCGTTAAAATATGTAAGGGAAAAATTATTGATCGTTTTAATGAATTAATAAATCCTAATATTAGTATATCTTCTAAGATAACTTCAATAACTCATATAACAAATGAAATGGTAAGAGATTGTTCAAGTGATGATATTATTGTTAAGAAATTTTTAAAGTTTGTGGATTGTTATCCAGTTATTGCTCATAATGCTAAGTTTGATGTAGCATTTATTAAAGTTGCTTGTTATAGACATCATTTAGGAATCTTTAATAATGATGTAATTGATACTATGATTTTAGCAAGAATGCTTCATCCAGAATGGCCAAATCATAAATTAGAAACCATAACTAATAATTTAGATGTTAAATTTGAAGAAAATAAACATCACCGTGCTTTATATGATGCTGAGGGTACTGCTTTTGCTTTTTATAAAATGGGTGAGGAAATTAATAGTCAATTTGTTAGGTAAAAGATTATTTTTGTGATACAATATTTTTGGTGGTAGTATGCAAAAGATTTACATAACAAGTAATAATAACAAATTATACTTATTAGATAAACTAAGAAAAAATAATGATTTATCTTCTTTAGTAATGTCTTTAAATGAACTAAAAAGGCAACTTTTTTTTGATTATAATGAAGATGCTTTATTTTATTTAGTATCTAAATATCATATAACTAAAGAAATAGCTAATACTTATGTTTTAAATTTATATTATTTAAATGATCAAGATTCGGATAATGAAAAAATTAAATTTTTAATTAAAATAAAAAAAGAATTAGAAGAAAATAATTTATTAATTTATAATCCTTTATTTAGAGAATGGTTAAAAAATTATGAATTATGTTTTTATCATTTAACTAAAACTAATCTAGTTAATAACATATATTTAGAATGTTTAAAAATAACAAAAGTAAGTGAAGAAAAATTTGCTGATTTGAATAATACTATTCCTTATTTTACTAATTTGAAAAAAAGAGAAGAAGTAAGTAATATTTGTAATCAAATTGTTAATTTAATTAAAGAGGGTATTTCTTATCAAAAAATATATTTAACTAATGTAAATGAAGAATATCGTAATTTATTTTTAACTTATGGTAAATTTTTTAATTTAAATTTTTCTTTTAGTAAAACTTTAAATATTTATTCAACTAAAATAGTTAAATATTTTGTTAATCATATTAAAGAAGATTGGAATATTCTTTTTGAAAATCTTAAAAAAACTTTAAAGAATCTTTCTGATGAAAAAGTTTATAATGCTTTAATTAATTTTGCTAATAAATATTTGGCTTTAGAAAAAAATGATGAATTTTATAATTTTGTTTTAGAGTCCATAAAAGAAATAACTATTAAAATTGATATACCTAAAAATTGTATTAAAGATTTTGATTTTTTAAATGGGGAAGTAGAAGAAGATGCTTATATTTTTTTAGTAAATGCCAGTGAATCTTGTTTTCCCAATTTAGTTAAAAATTATGAATATTTAACAGATAGGGAAAGAAATAGTTTAAATATGCTAAGTATTTTAGAAGAAAATCAAAATATTTTACATGATACATTACAAAGATTAAATTATTATTCTAATTTAACTATTTCTTTAAGTGCTTTAGATGATGGTAAATATTATTTAGCTCCCATTTTAAAGGAATGTTCTTTAAAAGAAATAAAAATTTTACCAAATTATGAAAATTCTCATTTATTTAATAAACTTTCTTTTGCCTCAAATATGGACCTTTATTATGAATATGGAGTATGGGATAATTCTTTAGATAAATTATATTCTACTTATAAAGATGCTAATTATAAAAGTTATAATCATCAATTTAAAAAATTTAATATTGTTAAACCAATTAATACTTTATCATATTCTAATTTAGATCTTTATAATCGTTGTCCTTTTCGTTTTTATTTA
Organism: uncultured Bacilli bacterium; assembly: GCA_947631895.1. Classification (GTDB taxonomy): domain Bacteria; phylum Bacillota_I; class Bacilli_A; order RF39; family UBA660; genus Ventrenecus. The sequence continues at coordinate 4,582 of CANRMU010000017.1, forward strand.
AATAGTGTATTAAAAATTAATAAAACTAATCCTACATTTTTTCAAAGTATTGGAACTTTTTATCATCATGTTTTAGAACAATTTTATGAACCTGATTTTGATTTTGAAAAGTTAGTTTTAGAAGAAAAGAATAATTTTAATAATTCTAAAAAAGAAGAATTTTTCTTTAATAAATTAACTAATAATTTAAGAAGAGTAATAGAAGAAATTAAAAGACAAGAAGCATATTCTAGTCTTAAGAATGTTTTATGTGAAGTTAAGATTGAATTTTTAATTAATCATGATGTTACTTTTAAAGGTTTTATTGATAAGTTTTATTATGATGATAAAAGAATTAGTGTAATTGATTATAAAACTGGTAGTCCTAAAATAGATTTTTATTTAATTAATTATGGGATAGGTATGCAACTGCCAATATATGCTTATTTACTTAGTAAATCACAATTTAAAGATTATGAATTAGTTGGTTTTTATTTACAAAAAGTTGTACCTTCTTTAGTTAATGCAGATTTAAAGCATCTTAAAAAAGAATTAGAAGAAAAAGAGTATTATTTAGAAGGATATAGTACTAATGATGAAGATGCTTTAATTAAATTTGATAGTTGTTATGTTGATAGTAAAGTAATTAAAGGTTTAAAAAAATCGTCTAAAGGTTTTTATAAATATTCAAAAGTAATGAGTAAAGAAGAAATTGCTAAGATGAATTTATTTACGGAACAAAAGATAAATGAAACAGTTGAAGAAATATTTAATGGTAATTTTACTATAGCTCCTAAAAATATTGGGAATAAAAATGTTGGCTGTGAATTTTGTCCTTATGAAGCTATTTGTAATTATAATGGCTTAGATATTGTTTATGAAAAAAGAGTTAAACCAGAATTTTTAGGAGGTGAAGAAGATGAATTACTCAAAGATGCAGTTACAAGCAATCAATAAAAGTGGTCAAAATATTTTAGTAAGTGCTGGGGCTGGTTCAGGGAAAACTAGTGTTTTAACCGCAAGAGTTATTAACTTATTAAAAAAAGGTATTCATATAGATGAATTATTAATTTTAACATTTACCAATGCGGCCGCGAAAGAAATGAAAGAGAGAATTAGAAATTCTATTAGTAAAGAAGCAACTTTACAAGATGAATTACTTAAATTAGATGAATCTTTTATTTGCACCTTTGATTCTTTTGCGCTGTTTTTAGTTAAAAAATATCATTGTTTATTAAATATTCCAAGTAATCCTAAAATAACAGATAATACCTTAATTGATATTTTACAAAAAGAATGTATGCGAGAAGTATTTGACAATTACTATACAAAAGAAAATGTTAACTTTTTAAAATTAATTGACGTTTTTTGTGTCAAGGATGATGACAACTTATTAAATGAATTTTTAAAAATTGTTAAAAAACTTGACCTTAAACTTGATATTGAAGAATATCTAGATAACTATCTAATTAATTATTATACAGATGAATTTTTTGAAAAATTATTTGTTGATTACGAACAAATTGTATTAAATAAAATAGAAGAAATTAATAGTATTGTAGAAGAAATATCTTTTATTGATAAAAATTATTTTGCTAAATTAGATGATGTTATTAAAAATTTACTTTTTGCTAAAACTTATGAAGAAGCTTATCTTTTAAGTGGCATTACTTTACCAAGATTAACTAAAGATGCTTCCCTAGAATTAAAAGATGTAAAAGAAAATTTAAGTAATACTTTAAGTGATTTAAAAGAATTACTTAGATTTGGAACTAAAGAAGATTTAAAAAAAGATTATTTTAATACTAAAAATAATACTACAGTATTAATAAATATTTTAAAAGATTATTTTAAACTTTACGAAGAAAAAAAAGAATTACTTGGCTATTATGATTTTACGAAGATTTTTAAAATTGCTTATTATTTAGTAAAGAATAATGCTAATATTTTAAATGAAGTCAAAATGCAATTTAAAGAAATTATGGTAGATGAATATCAAGATACTAATGATTTAGAAGAAGCATTTATTAATTTAATTAGTCATGATAATGTTTATATGGTTGGGGATATTAAACAAAGTATTTATCGTTTTCGTAATGCTAATCCTAATTTATTTAAAGAAAAATATAATTTATATAAAGAAGAAAAGAATGGTTATAAAATTGATTTAATTGATAATTTTCGTTCTCGAAAAGAAGTCTTAACTAATATTAATTTACTATTTAATCCCTTAATGAGTGATAATCTTGGGGGCGCAAATTATTATTTAGAACATCAAATGGTTTTTGGAAATATGATGTATGAAGAGTGTAAAGATAATCTTAATTATGATATGGAAATTGTTAAATATACACCTTCTAAAGAATATTTAAAAGAAGAAATAGAAGCTTTTTATATTGCAAAGGATATTAAAAAGAAAGTTTTAAATAAAGAGAAAATTGTAAGTAATAAAACTTTAAGAGAAGTTAAATATGAAGATTTTTGTATCTTAATGGATAGAGGTACTAATTTTCTTCTTTATCAAAAAATTTTTAATTATTTAGGAGTTCCAATTCATGCTTATTATGATGAACAAATTAAAAGTAATATTCACTTTCAAACTTTAAAAAATGCCTTTTTATTAATTAATAAAATGGTTTTAAAAGAAAAAGATGATGATTATAAAATGGCTTTTGTTACATTAGCAAGAGGATTTTTGTTTAACTTAAGTGATGAAGAAATTTATAATATAGTAACAAATAATTTATATGATGAATCTATTGTAATAAAAACTCTTAAACCAATTATGGTAGGTATTAACTCTAAACCATTAAATGTAATTTTAGATGAAATTATTGAAGTAACTAATTATTATGAAAAAATAATTACGATTGGTAATATAAATGATAGTATGATTTTAATTGATTACTTTAAAAATTTTGTATTTGAATGTACTAGATTTGGTTATACTTATGAAGATTTTGTTAATTATTTAAATAATTTAGTTGATTATAAATTAGAATTAAAATATCGGGCTGAAAAGAAAAGTGATGATTGTGTTAAATTAATGAATATTCATACTTCTAAAGGGTTAGAATTTCCAATTTGTTATTATTCAGGATTATATAAAAGATTTAATTTAGATGATATTAAAGAACAATTTTTATATTCTAAAAAATATGGTTTAGTATGTGCTTTTGATAATGAAGGTATATTTTCAACATTTGTTAAAGAATTAGTTAAAAATGATTTTTATATGGAAGAAATATCTGAAAAGATTAGATTATTTTATGTTGCCCTTACTAGAAGTAAAGAAAAAATGATTTTTGTTTTACCAAATGATGATAAAAATATTTTAAATAGTAAAATAACTGATAGTCAAAAATTAAAGGCTCGTTCTTTTGCGGATTTTTTAAATCTTTTAAAAAAATATTATCAGCCATATATTAAAGAAATGCCTGATATTAAAATTTCTAAAGATTATTTAACACCTAAGAGTAAAGAATTAAAGAGTGTAGAAACAAATAAATTAAATGTTTTAGAATTAGTAAAAGATAATACTTTAGAAGAACAAAAAACATTTTCTAAAAAAACTAATGAATTGCATACTTTAAAAGAAATTGAAAATATGAAACTAGGAACAAAAATTCATGAAACCCTACAATATTTAGATTTTAAAAATCCTCGTTTAGATTTAATAACCGATGAATTTATTAAATCTAAAATAAAAGCTTTTTTAAATAGTGATATTATCAAAAATAGTTTAGATGCTGAAATTTATCATGAATATGAATTTATAAGTGAAGATGGTGAAGAATTATTACATGGTATTATTGATTTGTTAATTGTTAAAGATGATGAAATTTTAATTATTGATTATAAACTTCAAAATGTGTCTAGTAAAGAATATTTAAATCAATTAAAAGGATATAAAAATTATGTAATAAAAACTTTTAAAAAGTCTGTTAAAACATATTTATATTCGATAACTAATGAAACTTTCAAATTACTTGACATTTGATTTTATTTTAATATAATAGAATTCTGAAAGAAGTGTTTTAGATGACTTTAGAAGAAATGAAAAAAACAATTAAAGAAAAAGAAGATTTGCTAAAAGTGTCTGGTGCTATTAAAATTGGAATTATTTTATCTACTTATTTAATTTTTAGAAGTAGACACATGACACCATTTACAGAAGATATGCTTAAATATTATGTTCCAGCTATTGAAACTGTTAATGAAGAAGATGAACGAACTAAAACGGTTATTGAACCTGAAAAAAAGACTTTAGAAGGCTACAAAGATGTTAAACTTTTAGTCGAATATAATACAGCTTTTTTAAAAGCTAATAATGGTTTATATCGTAAAATGCATTATGTTTATTCTTACAAAAATATAAAAGAAGAAGACATTAAAGATATTGTAAGTAATCCCAAACTTTTAGAAGAATACTTAACAAAAGAATCAGAATTTCCAGAATATAGTGAATCAATAGATGAAAAAAATAATTATCCAACATATTATATTCAAATTTTAAATAAAGAAAAATCTATTTATCAAAATGAATTAGAAAGTAGAAAAGATGCTATATTAGATACCATAACTTATATTCTTTTAAATGGAACATTTTTAAGTTTGATAATGATTGCAGATGAAAAAGAAAAAAATGATTTAAATGAGTTAAAAAGAGAATATCAAGTTTTAACTAGAAAGAAAAAATAGAAAGGAGAAAATATTTTGAATAATGTTGAAAATATAATTTTACAAATTGTTGATAAAAGTGATTATGAGTCAGGTTTAGAATTTGATGAAGATAATATTTATTTAGATAATTCCTACTCTGATAAATCAGGTAAGCACTTTGAATTTTCAATTTTTAATTATTATCGGTCTTATGAAGTTCAGATTCTAAAAAATAAAGAACACATTCAAGTTTTTTGTGATTGTGCAAAATTTTATCATTATCATACTTGTGAACATCTTGCAGCTTGTTTGATTTGTTATAGTAATGAAATATTTGAAACAGGACCTAATAATTTTAAATTAGAAGAAAAAAGTAAATTATTTTTAAATAAATTAAAGAATAATTATAATCATAAATCTTTAGGAATAAAAAAACAATTACGATTAATTTCGGCATTGAATTTTAATTTTTATGAAAATCCTTATCGTGGTAATAGGGCAGAAGTAAGTTTAAAAGTTAAAATTGGTGATGATAAATTATATGTTTTAAATAAAAAGTTTTGGGATTTTATAGATGCTTATTATAATGAAAGAGTATATAGTTTTGGAGCTTCTTTTACTTATGATCCAGATAAATATTATTTTTCTAAAAAAGATGAAGATTTCTTACGTTACTTAGAAACAACATTTAATTATACTAATCTAAGAGATTTTAAAATGGATGATAATATTTTAAAACAATATTTAGAAAAAGAAGAAGAAGTTGATGTTGATAACTTAAATAAAAAAATTAAAGTTAAAAAGGGATTTTTCTTTGATGCCGTTCTTACTAAAGAAGAAAATTATTATCGTTTAAATTTACAATGTAATTATAGTGATGTTTATGAATTAACATCAGATTTTGAATATATTTGGTATCAAAATAATATTTATCGTTTAAATTATAAAGAACGAAAATTATATAGAGAATTAAGATATAATGATTTAAATGAATTATTATTTGATGAACAACAATTCTTAGATTTTAAAAATTATTTATTACCATTTTTAAAAAAACAAATTACTATTGATTCATCTGTACCTAATTTAGTTGTATCTAAAGAGCCTAAAGTAAGTTATTATTTTGATTTTGAAAGTGATTATATATCTGCTAAAATTGTTTTTGATTATGATGGTTATGAAGTTTTATATAATAAAGTAAAAGAAGAAGATGTTATATTAAGAGATGAAGAATTTGAAAATAAATGTTTTGAAGAAATATTAAGATATGGTTTTCAAATTAAAAAAGATAAAATTAAATTAGAAGATATAGATGATATAGCTGAATTTTTAGAAGTAGGGTTAGAAGAACTTGGTAGTAAATATCCAGTTTATACTTCTGAAAAATTAAAAGAAACAAATATTATTAAAAAACCAAAAGTATCTTCTACTTTCCATTTAGGTATGGATCAAATTTTAAATTATCATTTAGATTTAGAAGGAGTAGAAGAAAGCGAATTACGAAATATTTTTGCTTCTTTAAAACAAAAGAAAAAATACTATCGCTTAAAAAGTGGCGACATTATTGATATTAATAGTGATGAAATTAAAGAACTAGAACAATTACAAAATAATTTACAATTAGATTATGAAATGGATGGGAAAATTCCTAAATTTAGAGCACTTTATTTAGATAGTTTAAAAGATAAATCAAATATTATTGAAACAGATGATACTTTTGATAACTTTATTAATAATTTTAAAGAATATAAAAATAGTAAAGTAAAATTTACTAAAGAAGAAAAAGAAAAGTTAAGAGATTATCAAATTGATGGCGTAAAATGGTTATATACAATTTTTAAATGTGGTTTTGGTGGTATTTTGGCTGATGAAATGGGTTTAGGAAAATCTTTTCAGACTATTGTGTTCTTAAGAAAAATCCTAGAAAAAGATGATAAAGTTTTAATTGTTGTCCCAACTTCATTAGTATATAACTGGGAAGAAGAATTTAATAAATTTGGACCAGAAATGAAATATCAAGTTTTTGCAGGTCTTAAACATCAAAGATTAGAAGAACTCAAAAAATATAAGGGTAATATTTATATTACTAGTTATGGATTATTAAAAGAAGATTATGATTTTTATAAAGATTTGAATTTTAAAGTTATGATAATTGATGAAGCTCAAGCAATTAAAAATCCAATGACTGATATTTCTAAAACTGTAAAAAGAATAAATGCTACAGCTAAATTTGCTTTAACTGGAACGCCAATTGAAAATTCAGTTATTGAATTATGGAATATTTTTGATTTTATCATGCCTGGTTTTTTAGGTAATATTACTAATTTTAGTCAAAAGTATAAAATGAAAGAAGAATTTGATGATGAAGTAAATGAGTTATTAAGTAACTTAAAAAAGCAAATTAAACCATTTTTACTTAGAAGAAAAAAGAGTGATGTTGCGAAAGAATTACCAGATAAAATTGAAAATACCATTATTGTTGATTTAGAAGATGAACAAAAGAAAATTTATGCGGCTGCTGTTGAAGAAGCTAATTTATTAATGAATAAGGCTATTGAAAATGGTGGATTTATTAAAAATAAAATGATTATTTTAAGTTTACTTACTAAATTAAGACAAATCTGTATAACCCCAGCAATTTTATTTGAAGATTATCAAAAAAATTCGAGTAAAATTGAAGAATTAATTAAAGTTGTTAAAGAATGTATTTTAAATGGTCATAAAATATTATTATTTACTAGTTTTAAAACCGCTTTAGAAATTGTTAAGAAAGAATTTGATAAAAATGGTATAACCAGTTATACAATTGCGGGAAATGTTAAAAGTAAAACGAGAATGGAATTAGTTAATGCCTTTAATAATGATGATACCAATGTCTTCTTAATTATGTTAAAAAGTGGAGGAACTGGACTTAATTTAACGAGTGCCGATGTAGTTATTCATTTAGATTTATGGTGGAATCCACAAGCTGAAAATCAAGCAACAGATCGTACGCATCGTATTGGTCAAACTAAAGTAGTTGATGTTATTAAAATAGTATGTAAAGATACTGTTGAAGAAAGAATATTAGAACTACAAGAAAGAAAAAAACAATTAAGTGATAAATTAATTGAAAATGGAACAGATGAAGCGGCATTTATAAAAAGTTTAACAGAAAAAGATATAAGAAACTTATTAACATATGAAAATGAATAAATAGATACTTTTTTAAATTATGCTATTTTTTATAGTAAAAATAATTTAAAAAAGACGTAATAAAAATGTGTGCAAACTGCACATATTTTTTTGCTTCATTTTAACCTAAAAAAAAGGAAATCGATACCCTTATAGGTAATATATTAGTAGAAAG